>JBBQIO010000216.1:0-6436 GCA_038325015.1 Polyangia bacterium | reverse complement strand
GGCTCGGCGAGCGTGGAGTCGCAGATCTCCTCGGCCAGCTCGAAGGGTTGCGCGATGCGGCTCGGGCCGCTGAAAAGCGCGCGCGCCCGTGAGCTCGCTGCGCGTTCGTCGGATGCAGCGGCCATTGTGCGGTCGAGTGCGCGTCCCGGGGGACAAATCGGTCAGCCATCGCGCCATCATGCTGGGCGCCCTGTGCGACGGACCAGTCGATGTGACGCGGCTCGGTCATGGGCAGGACAACGGGCGGACTGGACGCGCGCTGGCGCAGATGGGGGTTCGGCTGGAGCCGCTCTCGGCCGACGCGCTGCGCGTTCACGGAGTCGGCATCGACGGGTTGCGCGCGCCAAGCGACACGATCGATTGCGGCAACTCGGGCACGACCATGCGACTTCTGCTCGGCCTTTTGGGGGGGCGCTTTTCGGCGCGGCTCGACGGAGACGCGTATTTGCGGCGCCGTCCGATGCGACGCGTCGTCGAGCCTTTGGCCGAGATGGGGATTGCGACCGACGGTCCGCGCGGCGAAACCGGCGAGCTGTATGCGCCGCTGCAGCTCTCTGCCAGCGGCGGGCCGATCCACGCCATCGATTACACGTCCAAGGTGGCCAGCGCGCAGGTCAAGTCGGCCATCCTTTTGGCCGGGCTGCGTGCCGACGGTGCAACCTCGGTGACCGAGCCGTCGCTGTCGCGCGACCACACCGAACGGATGCTGCGCTACTTCGGGGTCGCGCTCGAATCGCACAGCAAGGAGGGCGCGGCGATTGCGCGGCTGAGCGCCACTCCGCGGCGACTGCGCGCGCGTCCCCTGGCCATTCCTGGCGATCTGTCGTCGGCGGCCTTCTTGCTGGGTGCTGCGCTGCTCGTGCCGGGCAGCGAAATTACCGTCCAAGGCGTGGGACTCAACCCGACGCGCGCGGGCGTGCTCGATGTGCTGTTGCAGATGGGCGCAGCGGTCGAAGCAACCGCCGACGGCGGCGAATCGGTCGAGCCCGAAGGCGCATTGACCGCCCGCTCGTCATCGCTCCGCGGCACGCGAATCTGCGGTGCGCTGTCGGTGCGCTCGATCGACGAGCTGCCGCTCTTGGCGACCTTGGCCGCGTTCGCCGACGGGCAAACCGTGGTCACCGACGCATCCGAACTGCGGGTCAAGGAATCGGATCGCGTGGCGGCGACGGCGCGCATGCTGCGCGCGTTTGGCGCTGAAATCGACGAGCGGCCCGATGGCTGGGTGATCGCCGGCCGGGGAGTGGGGCTGCACGCAGCGACGGTGCAGTCGGAAGGGGACCATCGCATCGCGATGTCGGCGGCCATCGCGGCGCTCGCCATCGACGGCGAAACGACGATTGTGGACGCGGCCAATGTGGCCACCAGCTTCCCGTCGTTCGTCGCGCTCTTGCGCCAGCTCGGGGCCGACATCGAGGAAATTTGATTGGCGTTCGTTAGGGATCAGCCGAGTCGGTAGACGCGCGCCCCTTTGGGGCTGAGCTGCTGTTCGTCGCTCGTGCCGTCGCGCGGTTGGCTTGTGTAGACTAGCTGCACATTGGGCGGGAGGTTCGGCAGGCTGGCAGAGCGCCAGCCGCGGTTCTGCACGACCAGGAGCGTGTCGGCGGCAGTTACGACGCGCCGCACTTCGACGTCCGGGTCGCCGACAATAGCCGTGGGTAGACGCGTACCCAGCCAGCGGTAAAGCTCCACCAATCCATCCGGGACGACTTCGCCCTCGAGCGCGCGGTAGCGTTCGAATGGATGGTTGGCGAAAACCACGCGGCCCTGCCCGAGCGCGTGCTCGGCCAAGGAGGGCGCGCCCGTCGCATCCCGGGCAACGATCCGCACCTGGCTCGTTTCGCTCGCAATCGGCAGGCGCGCCAGCTGGTAGGCGTCGTCGTAGGCGCAGCGATCGATCGAAGTCTGGATCTGCAATCGCACCTCCCCGCGCAGCTCGACGACCGGCGGCGGCAGATCGAAGCAGCCATAGCGCAGACGATGCTCAAGCCCCGTCAGCGGGCCGAAGTTGGGACACCACGCACCCTGATGAAAGCCGTGGTCGCCGCCGAAGTAGGACCAGTAGACCGTGGCGCCACGACGCGCCGCCTGCTCGAGCGCCAGCCAGGTCGGCACGCGCAGCTTCTGCGTTGCCGGGCACAAAACGAGATCGAAGCGCGCCAGGAAATCGTCGTCGATGGCCAGCGGCTCGACCAGCACCTCGGGATCGAGACCGGCCTGGCAGGCCAGCGTGTACGCCGCCAAAAGAGTCCGCCGCGCCCGCCCCGCGTCCTGCCACGAAAAAGGCACTTCGTCGGGATGCTCGACGACGCGCGGGACGAGCAGCACCGTCCGACTCGGCGGCGGCGCGTGGCAGCGCAGATCGAGCCCGCGGAACAGCCCGCCGAGCGCGCGCAGCTCGGCGCATACCGGCTTTTCGCTGCCGTCCGCGCGCAGCACACCGAAGCCGAGCTCGAAGGGGTGGTGCACATAGGGCTCTTCGGCGCCGATCGTAGACGCATCGAAATCGCTCCAACACCAGGCAAACGCGCCGCGCGCCCCGAGCGCGAACGCGCTCAAGACGGTCTCGCGAAAATAGGCCGCCTGCTCGGCTTCACCCGCTTGCACCGACGAGCAACCAAACTCTTCGAGGACGAGCGGGCGCCCTAGTCCGGCCAGCCGGCGCAGCGTAAAATCGACGAAGTGCGCCTGCCGCGCCGGACAGAGATCCGCGTAGTAGATGTGCGGCCCCAGCCAGTCGACCAGCGGCGCCACCTCGGCGCTGGGAAATTCGCTCATCGCACCGTCCCCGAGACCGACCGAATGGCCGCGTTTTTTCGCGGCGCGCGACAGACGCTCGACCAGTGCGCGCACGGCCGGGACCTCCGAGCGAGCCGGCATGCCGGCCCACAGCGGCAGCTCGTTCGACAGCACCCAATGCACCCCCTCCGACGGAGCCGCAGCGACCAAGGCGTCGACCAGCGCGGCCTGCCACGCGACCATCTCCGGATCGCGCCACAGCGAGCGATTGTCACGCCCGGGCAAATCGAAATTTTGCCCCGACATGTGGCCGACCAGCGGCGTCGGAAACAGCGCCAGCCCGGCGGCGGACCCGAGAGCACACAGGCGAGCGAAGCGCGCGACCATCACGGGGTCGATCTTGGGCGGCCGCGGCATGAAGCTCGGGACCAGCGCAAAAAACCGCACCGCGTCGATGCCCAGGCCGCGCATTGCCGCCAGCTCGGCGCTCATCCCCGGCTCGTCGAAGCGCTCCCACATGCGCGGGCCGGCATGACGTGGCCAATAGTTGACGCCGAGACCGAAGCGCCCGGCGAACACGCTCCCATCGCCGACGCTCACGACTATTCCGAGGCGCCGCTCTGGTCGAGGCCCAAGTCGGTGTCGAGCGGCGTGAGCACCGTATCATCGCCGGCCAGACAGGCGCCGCCTCGGCGGGTCAGGCTCGGGATCACGGCCGAGGACTGACACAGGCTGTCCTGATCGCAGCCCGACGGATTGGGCGTGAAGCGCGGATAGGTCAGGCAACCCTGGTCGCTGGCGCAGCGCGCCGACAGTCGACCGTTGGGATAGTCCAGCGTCGTGACCAGGCGCGCCAGCACCTCGGTGCCGATGATCCCCTCGACCGTCGCGTTCTGCGGACGGACGTCGAGGTTGATGCCTTGCAGAATGCCGGTCGCGTCGGCCAGGACCAGCGTGGGCAGAGGACCGCCGAGCTCGATGACTGCCGCGGTCGGCGACGACTGGCTACTGTCACTGCACGCGTTGGGTGGGTTCGGCAGGTTGCCGCACGCGTTGCGCAGGACGCAGGCGGTTTCGCCCTGCCGCGGCATCTGCGGCGGCGACCGACGTTGACGACGCGAGCGCGCCAGCTCGCTGCACGGCCCGAAGTAGGCCTCGCGCGAAACCATTGCCAGCGCCGCTATTCCGCTCGCTGCGCCGAGGTTGTCCTGGCCGACCAGCGTGCCGGCAGCTGCCGCCGACGGCTGATGCAGCGTAACTGGATTGCCTAGCGCCGTGGCATAGCTGCCGACGCCGCGCAGCCGCTCATAGGCGCCCTTGCCGATGCCGATCCCGGGAAAGCCGGTGGCCACCAGCATCTTGACCTCGACGCCCGAGGGCATGTACGCCGGCGCCGGCGGGCACGCCGGATCGTTGCCCGGCAGCTGCTCCTTTGCGCAGCGCGGATCCTGGCCCGTGCAGGGTTGATCGCGCGACACCGGATCGGCGAGCGGCTCCAGGCAGACGTCGATCAGGATGCGGGTCGCCGGGTAGGTGTAGACGTCCTGGCCGATGGCAATCGGCCGGTCCTGGCCGCCGCCCGCGAGCGTGAACGGGAAGACCGCCTGACAGTCGTCTGCCAATGCACACGAGCAGGGAAACAGATGTTCGAGCAGCGTCATCGTCGTCGGCCCCCGATAATCGAGCGTGACCGCGAATCGCTGCAAATTGTCGCCGCCGAGGACCGCGCTAATCGGAAACGGGCTGCCGACGCCGACTGCCGACAGTGGCGAGCCGTAGAGGCGAACGTTGAAAAACTGCGCGCGCTGCACCAGTGCGTCGGCGCCGCCGATATCCGCGGGCGCGACGCCGAACAGCTCTAGGTCCCCGGCCCGCGCCGAAAGCGCGCCCGTGCCGTCGTCGAACGCGGTGACCGGCGAGCCCGAATCGATGAGCGTGACGCGGCGAGCGCCGTGGTCGATCGACGACAGCGCCGTGATCGCGTCGCCGTTGACGGTCAGCTCGATCGGCAACGGCAGCGCCGCGGGCCGCGTGGTGGTGCACCCGACCGCGAGCAGCGCCAAAGGCCAAGGCCAGACCCTAGTCGGTCTCAGGTGCGTCCTCGGCGCCCTTCGATTTCATGCGGCGCAAGAGCTCGTTGTACGACTTCTCGGTGATGATCTTGTTGAACTGCGTGCGGTAGTTGCGCACCAGGCTGTGCTCGTCGGTGATCACGTCCCACGCCAGCCAGCGGTCGCCAACTTTGTGCATCTTGTAAACGATCTCCGATTCGGTCGACTTGCCCTGCGTCTTGACCTTGACCGTCGAGTTGACGGTGGCCTCGTCGCCGCTGATCGCCTCGTCGCCATACTTGACGGTGTAGTCGACGCTGGTGTGCAGCTGCTTGACGTAGTTCTTTTCAATCAGTTTTTGGAAGCTGGCGACGAACTCGGTGCGTTCGGCCGCGGTCAGGGTGTCCCAGTGCTGCGCCAGCGCGCGCTTGGCCAGCTCGCCGTAGTCGAGCAGCTGCGCCGCCATGGCCCGGATATCCTCGTGCTGCTTTTTTTCGGCTGGCGAACCGACCGCCGGCTTCTGCTTCAAAATGCGGTCGAATTCGCCGTTGCGCTGCTTGAGCGTAGCCAGCGGCGAGCCAGCCGCGGCATGTGCAGTGCCAATGGCCAATATCGTGGTCAGGAGGAGGCCCAGGGATAGTCCTACGGTGCGAGCCAAAGCGTTCATCAAGAGGTTGCTCCTTTTCATCAGCGGGTCGGGTCCAGCCCGGCCGCCCGCTCGAGGGCGACCGCCGCAATATTGCTATCCATGATGGACTGCAGATACTTCAAGCGCATCTCGAAGTAGTTGCGCGCCGCATCGACCATGTCGCGCGCCTCGGCCGTGCCGAGCTGCATATTCTGGTCGACCGCGCTGTACCATCCGCGCGCCAGCTTCTCGCCGTGTGCCGTGGTCGTCGCTCTCAACCGCGCCTCTTCGGCGTCGGCGTAGGCGCGCACGATCTCGAGACCGACCCCGCCGAGTGCTTCGAGCCGCCGTGCCGCAACCAGCCGCTCCTGCGCCCGCGCCTCGTACATCTGACCGAGCTTGAGGCCGAAATCGAGCGGCTGTCTGACGACCAGATAAAAGCCCGCGCCGAGTGTGTCCGCGTGATTCATGAAGCCGTTGTTGGGCGTGTCGACCCCCTGCGCGTAGCCGTAGGAAAACGTCGTCAACAGGCCCAGATCCGGCAGCATACTGGCGACGCGCAGCTTCTTGCCGGCCCGTGCCGCGGCCAGCGCGCCGTCGAGCATGCGCACTTCGGGGCGATGAGTGCGTGCCGCCTCTTCGTAATAGTCGAGCGGTTCGACGCCCAGGCTATTCTGGTCGAGCTCGGCGTCGTCGATGTCGGCCGTCGGGTCGGCGGCCAGCGTGCGAACGCCGGCCAGTGCGATGCGCTCGGCGCGCGCAATCTCGTAGCGCGCGAGCTTGGTGCCGTCGAGGGCCAGCTTGAGGCGGATCAGATCGGTCTCGCTGTAGCTGCTCTTGCCGCCGTCGATCTCGCGATCGATCTTGTCGACCCAGCCTTGGATGCGACCTTTGCCGTCGTCGAGCGTGCCGCCGGCGGCGCGCGCCCATTTGAGACCCCAATACGCACGGACCACCTGGCCGACGAGCTCGGCGTGAGCGGCGTCGCGCTGTCCGCCGGCCACTTGACGCCCGGCGT
>JBBQIO010000215.1:0-6447 GCA_038325015.1 Polyangia bacterium | reverse complement strand
TAAAAGTTATATACCGCCATCGCCGGGCGCCGTTTTTCTGGGCGCCGGCTCGACGGTGGGAGGCGGCGGATTGCCACGCTCTTCGCGCAGCTTACGCTCGAACAGCTCAAGAAAGCGAAGCTCGGTGTAGTGCGGATCGTCGCCCAGCGAGACCTGCACGCGCACGGCGCGCTTGCCGGTCGCGAAGATCTCGATCGAGCCGCGCTTGGTGTGCTCGTCCTCGACGCATTCGAAGTTCACGTAGGCCGCGTCGCCGTCTTTGTCGAGCACCTTACAGCCCTTGTCGACGCGCACGAAGCGAACCGCCGAGGAGAAGACCTCAGCGACGGAAAACCCGAGATCGGACGACGCGCGCGCCCAGCCGAGCGCCGGCCACGACAGTGCCAGCGCGACGAAAAAAAGCGGCATGAGACCCTTGGCGGCACGCACCGGCCCAGGCTAACCGCACCCGGCGAGGAGGGCCATTTTTTACAAGGTGATGATTTTGCCGCGGGCGTCGTGCTTGTATTGCTTGAGCGCGTTGCGCGTGTCGATGATCAGCGCGGCCTCGGCGACGATCTTTTTATAGTCGACGTTGGAGTGGTCGGTCACGATGATCACCGCGTCGTACTTGTCGAGGTGCTCGAGCTCGACCGACCGCTGCGTGTGCTCGCCGATGCGCGCTTCGGGCGCGTAGGGGTCGTGGTACGAAACCTCGGCGCCCTTGCCTTGCAAGAGCTCGATGATGTCGAGCGCCGGCGATTCACGCACGTCATCGATATCTTTTTTGTAGGCCAGACCGAGCACCAGCAGCTTCGATCCGTTGACCGCTTTTTTGCGGTCGTTGAGGGCGTCGACGACTTTCTCAACGACCAAGTGCGGCATGTGCGTGTTGATCTCGTCGGCCAGCTCGATGAAGCGCGCCTCGTACTTGAGCGTTTTGAGCTTCCACGACAGGTACAGCGGATCGACCGGGATGCAGTGGCCGCCGAGGCCCGGCCCGGGATAAAAGCGCATGAAGCCGAACGGCTTGGTGGCCGCCGCATCGATCACCTCCCAGGTGTCGAGCCCGAGCTTGTGGCACATGATGGCGACTTCGTTGACCAGTCCGATGTTGACCGCGCGGAACGTGTTCTCAAGGAGCTTGACCATCTCGGCCGCGTCGGTGGAGTTGACCGGCACGAGCTTTTCCAGCACTTCGCCGTACATCGCTGAAATCGCTTCGAGGCAGCGCGGCGTCGTACCGCCGACCACCTTCGGCGTGTTCTTGGTGTGCCATTTTTCGTTGCCCGGATCGACGCGCTCGGGCGAAAAGCACAAGAAGAAATCCTCGCCGACCTTGAGCCCGGACTCCGAAAGCTTGGGCAGCAAGATCTCGCGCGTGAAGCCCGGAAAGGTCGTCGACTCGAGCACGATCAGCATGTCTTTGTGCAGGTGCGCCTTCAAATCCTCGGCGGCCAGCATGATGAAGCTGTTGTCCGGCTCCTTGGTCTTGTTGAGCGGTGTCGGCACGCAGATGATGACTACGTCAGCCTGGCCGAGCACCGCGGGATCGGTCGATGCCGTCAGTTTGCCGGAGCGGACCAGCGGCGTGAACACCGCGTCGGAGATGTCTTTGATGTAGGACGTTCCCTCGAGGACGCTTTTGACCTTGCTCTCGGACTTGTCGTAGCCGGTGGTGTGGAAGCCCGCCTGCGCCATCTCGGTGCACAGCGGCAAGCCGACGTAGCCGATGCCGATGACCGCGACCTTGGCATCGCGGCGCTTGATCTTTTCGAGCAGGGTGGACATCGCGATCTCCTTCGCAAAATGAAAGTGCAAACGGGCGGGGCAGGGTACGGACCCTTCAGTCTGGTAGGTCGCCTTGTAGGATGCGGCGCGGGTTTTCGTCCAGCAGCAGCGACAGGCGCTTTTCGCCGAAGCGCTTCTTGATCCAGGCCATGCCGGCGGCGACCGCGCGAATATCCGACGGCGAATGGACGTCGGATGCGGCGCCGTGCGCGAGCCCCTCTTCGACGAGCCTGCGCGCAGCCTTGCCCTCGGCGCGACCGTGCGCCCCGTCAATGGCCGCCAGATCGACGAGCAGCGCGGCGCCGCGACCGATGGCGGCAATGCGGTCTGGCCAGGGCGTGTGGAGCGGCAGATAGCGCTCGGGGTGGGCCAGCACCGGCAGCGCTCCGGCGACGCGCAGCCGAAACAGCGCAGCGTCGAGATCGGGCGGTGGCATGCGGACGTCGACCTCGACCAAAAAGGCTCCATCGCCAGTGTAGTGTGGCTGCACACCACCGCGGGCGCGAGTGACGAACTGCTCGTCCCAGAAATTCTCCGCACCCAGCCGCAACTCGACGGACACGTGCGCCGCTGCGTACGCTGTCACGACGGCCGCGTGCGCGTGGGCAATGCGTTCGGCCGACGGTGAAAAGACGCCCAGCTTCTGGTGCGGCGTCGCATGCAGCACCGCAAAGCCGAGCTCGACCAGCTGCCGGCCGAGCGTGACCGCGTCGGCGAGGTTGGTCACCCCGTCGTCCAGCGCCGGCAGGAGGTGCGCATGCAGGTCGACGAAACGGCCCATAAGGCGGGGGATTGTACCCGCGAGGAGCGCGGTTTGGGAAGGGTCGCGCCTGGGCGAGCAGGGGCCGAGCGGGCACGGCTTGAACCACCAACGATCGTGGGCTACGCTGATGAGCGTTTACCTGTTTTCCCAACGCCGCTTCGAGGAGCTGCAAAAATGGCTGACCGTCGTGAAAACTCCGTACTCTTTTCGCTGCGCGAGCTGCGCGACATCGAAGGGGAGCGCGTCAAGGGCGAAGAGGATGCGGAGAAGGCGCGTCAAGAGGCGGACCGGCGGGCGCGCGAGGACGAAATTCGTCAGGCGCGCGAAGCCGAAGAGGCCAAGATCCGCTCCGAGCAGGAGCGCGTTCGCCGCGATCAAGATGCCAAGGAGCGCGCGGTCCGCGAGGATCAGCTGCGGCTCGCCGAGTCCGAGCGGCGGGCGCAGATCGAGGCCGCGGCGCGACTCGATCAGGCGCGCATCGAGGCCGAAGCCAAGGCGCGCATCGACGCCAAGGGGGTTCCAGTCGGGCCGATCGTCGGGGGCGTGATCGCGCTCATCGTGGTCGCCGGCAGCATCATGGGTTTCGTCATTCACAAGCACGGCGTCGAGATGCGTGAGCAGCAGGCGGTGATGCAGGCCAAGGCCGAGGCCGACCGTCGGACGCTCATGGCGCAGCAGGGGGAGGATCAGCGCAAGCTCAAGGAGGAGATGGCGGCGCTGCAGGCGCAGCTCGACAAAGCCGGCAACGACGCCGAGCGCGCCAAGATTCGCGCGCAGATGATCGCGGCGCAGCAGACCCACCGTGCCGGCGCCAAGAAGGCCGCGACGACGGCCGACGGCACCAAGAAGGTCAACTCCAAGAGTACCGACCCGCTCGAAGGGCTCGACCTGTAGTTGCTAACGTCCCTCTACGACAAGACCCTAATTTTTTTGCGGCGCTAGGGCGGGACCTGGCGCCGCGCCACCGAGCGGCGTGGGGTCGAGCGTCAAGCCCGCCGGACGTTCGAAGCGGCTTGCGCCAATTGTACCGCGCTTGAGGCTCACGAGCGTCGCAGTCCGCGGCGGCATCCCCCCACTGGCCGCCGACACGCGCTCGATCGGCAGACCGGGATAAAGGTCGACGAGCGCGATCGTGACCTGCGCCATCGCCGGTCCGGCATTGGCCATCAGGACGGCCAGCGCGTGCACCGCGGCGAGCTCGCTCTTTTTGACTGGTCCCGACGCCCAGGGCGCGATGCACGCCGTCTGGAACGGGCGATCGCCGTCGGTGATCTGATAGACTTCACAGGCGTAGGTGGCGACGGTTTTCTTCTCGCCAGTCGGCGCAAAATGGAGTGCCAGCGGCCCGCCGAGCCCGCGCATGGCCATCATCGTCTGCATCTGGTGGCGACGCTCGGGCGGCAAGCTGTTGAGCCGACTCTCCAGCTGGGCGCGCGCCTGGGCGGCACGGTCGGCGACCTTTTGCAGGTCGGCGGCGGTGAGCACGCGATAGGTGTGCTTGTCGGCTTCAATCAGCGTGACCGTGCTCTTGGCACCGTCAAAGATCAGTGTGTGCTGGCTGATCTTGCCGCTGGCGTCGTGCGAGGTGGCGTCGGTGCGCACCGACTTGCCCTCGATGTAGGCCGTGGATTCGGTCTTGTCTGCGCCCTCGTGTCCTTCGAAGTGCAGTGTCAGACCACCGGCCAAAGCCGGCGTGGAGAGCGTCAAGGCGAAGAGGGGCAAGAGGCGTTTCATGAGCGGCATTTTGTGGGTTCCTGGTGAAAAGCCCAGTGATTTTTGCGCCTGGTTGACAATGCCGGTCGGCGTGGCCACGCTCCCTCTCGCGTTGAGTATCCGCGTTGCCCACCTGTCCGACGTCCACGCGCTGTCCTACGACGGCGTGGGCCCGAGCGCGTTTTTCAACAAGCGCTTGGCCGGCTGGGTCAACCTGCAGCTCACCCGCCGCGACAAGCACCCGACGGCGCTGTTCGAATCGCTAATCGCGGATCTGAACACGCAGGCGGTCGACCAAGTCCTCGTCTCGGGCGACCTGACCAATCTGTCGCTTGCGCCCGAGTTCGCCCTGGCCCGGACGATCCTCGATCGGCTGCATCTTGGTCCTGCGCATGTGACCGTGGTGCCCGGGAACCACGACGTGTACACCCTGGGTGCACGCCGCGCGCGCTCGTTCGAGACCGCGCTGGCGCCCTATGCGCTCAGCGACGGGCAGAGCGACGTCGCCTATCCGGTCGAGCGCGCCCGTGGCGACCTGTTCATTCTCGGGCTGTCGACGGCGCGCCCGTCGCCGCCGCCGTTCGCCGACGGCGTCATTGGCAAAGCCCAGCTGGCCCGGGCCAGGGACGCCCTCGGCCGCAACGCCGACAAGTTCCGCATCGTGGTCTTGCACCATCCGCCGTTCGACAACCGCATGTCCTTTTTGCGCGGCCTGCGCGACCGTCGCGGATTGCAGTCCGTGCTGGCCGAGGTCGGCTGTGAATTGGTGGTGCACGGGCACGAGCACCGCTATCTGCGTAGCGTAGTCCAGGGTCCGCGCGGGCCGATCCCGGTGATCGGCGTGGGCTCAGCGACCTATGCCGACCCGCGGGCGGATCGCTCCGCGCGCTACAACATCTACTCCATTGACGAGGGCCGATTGAGCGCAGTCGAGCAGCGAATTTTTGATCCCGCCCAGCGGGCTTTCGTCCACGGCAGCGACGTCAAGGAGGTCGCGTGAGCGCGGCACCGGCAACGCCCAAAGCGCGTCGTGGCGCCGACGACACTCTGGCGACGGCCGAAAAAAGCCATGCCGCCGACCCCGAGCGCGCCGAGATGATCGCCCGTGTGCGTCGGTTTCGCGCCAGCTGGTTCGAGCTCGCCGAGGCGTTGACTCAGGTGCGCAACGACGGTCGCTGGAAGCGTTGGGGCTTTGCCACCTTCGAAGAATATTGGCGTCGCGATCTGCGGCTGCGCAAGGAGACGGTCGACAAGCTGGTCGGCTCCTACGGCTTTTTGCGCGACCGCGCCCCGGAGGTCCTGACCCGCAACGGCGAGGCCGAGGACGCGCCTTTGCCAAGCTATCAAGCGGTCGACTTTTGGCGCCGCGCCGAAGAGGCTGAGGCTCCCGAGGAGACGCTCTCGGAGATTCGCCGCCATGTCATCGACGAAGGCGCGTCTCTGCCCAAGCTGTCGCGGCTCTATCGCGAGGTGGTGTTTCCCGTCGACGACGAGATGCAGCTCGATCGCGACCGCACACGACTGCGCCAATCGGTCGAGCGAGTGGTCGAGCTGGTCGCCGTCGGGCGCGAAGCGGGCTGGATTGCCGGCGAGCTAGCCGCCGCCGTCGAGGAGCCGCTGGCTCGATTGGCGCGCTCGCTGCCCGCTGAGCCGGTCGAAGCGACGCCGGCCACACGCACCGCCTAGCAACCTAGCGAATCGACTTTTTACAAACCGCGATCGGTCGTTCATACTTACCTGTCGTGAACGCCGCCCCCACTTTACTCGTCTGTCCGGCGTGCAATGCGCGCTACGAGACCGGCGGCTTCTGCGCCATCGACGGCACGCCGCTCGAACGACAGGCCGCCGAGCGCGACGATTTCGTCGGCCAGGTGATCGCGGATCGGTACCGCATCGTTCGTCTCTTGGGCGAGGGCGGGATGGGGCAGGTCTACGAGGCCAGTCACGTCAACATCCACCGTCGCTACGCGATCAAAATGCTGCGGCCGCAGATCGTCTCCGACGCCGAAGCGGTGGCGCGGTTCCGTCAGGAGGCCTGGTCGGCCTCGTCGATCGGTCACGAGAACATCGTCGAGATCGACGACTTTGCCACCCTGCCTTCGGGCGCCGTCTATCTAGCGATGGAGTATCTCGACGGCGAATCGCTCTCGGCTCGCCTGGAGCGCTCACCCGGTCTCTCACTCATCGAGGCGGTGGTTACG
>JBBQIO010000214.1:0-6473 GCA_038325015.1 Polyangia bacterium | reverse complement strand
TGCGTCGTGGCGGCCGGCCTCGCGCTCGGCGCAGCGCAGCTCAGCCGTGTCGATGCGTTTACGATTCTGCCCGGTGTGCTCGTGCTGCTGTCGTCGCTGCCAGCGCAGTCACGGATGCGCCGAGTGCTGCTGGCGCTGTGCTTGGGCGCTGCCGCGCTGGCCACCTGGGCGCCGTGGCCGCTGCGCAATTTGCAGCAGTTCGGCAAGCCGCATTTCGAAGGCACCGAATGGCTCACCCAGCTCGGCGATCCGCAGCCGACCGGCGTCATGACCTGGATGCGCACGTGGGCCTATGGTCGGCCGGGTCAAGCCTACACCCTGCTTGCTATCGCCAATCACGCGCCGCTCGACGTCCTGCGGCGCGGCATCGTGTTGCCCGAGATGTACGACAACGAGGCAGAGCATCGCCAGGTCATCGCACTGTTTCAGCAATATAACCGCGAGCTCCTTTCGCCGTCGGTCGACGCGCAGCTCGAAGCGCTTGGGCGCGAACGGGCACGTACCCATCCGTGGCGGCAATTCGTGGTGCTACCTGCCGAGCGGCTGCGCGCGCTGTGGACCGGCTCGGTGCTGCCGTTCCGCGTTCCCTGGCTCGGGCTGCCCGCGTGGGGCGAGCTCTATGGCGAGCTCGATCTGGTGCTCGTGCTGCTCGCGGTGGCTGGTGCGTTCGTGGTGTGGCGGCGCGATCGAGCGTTCGTGATTGTCGTGCTCAGCGTGGTCGTGACGCGCAGCTTGATGCACGTGACCGTCGCGCACCCCTGCCCGACCAAACGCTACACCGTCGAGAGTATGCCGCTGCTGCTGGCGCTCCTCGCATTCGCCGTCGGCGTGTTGATCGATCTCTTTGGGCGACGGTCAGAAGCGGCCGCGCAACACGTCTAGGACCACGCGCTGCCCACCACCCTCGGTCGCTAGCGGCTGCTCGAAGCGCAGGCTCGGCTGTTGCAACGCGAAGTGGCGCGTCCGCAAGAGCGCGTCGAGCGGCGGCAGATCGTCCTTGTAGTTGCGCGACAGAACCGCGGCCGTGACGATGCCGAGCGCCAGGCCGCCGAGCCCGAAGCGCGCGCCGGTCTGGATTCCGCTCGCGCCCTTTTGGTTGGCGCCGACGACGTAGCCGATCAAGAGGCCGAGACCGCCGCCGCCGAGGCCGCCGAGATCGATCAGCGCAACGTGGCTCCGGCTGACCTCGACGCGCCACGCGGCCAAGGTGCCGAGCGCCATGCCCAGCGCGCTGCCACCCGCCCCCAGTGCGCCGAGCAGCGTCCGCGACGGTGACACCGAGATCGATTGCGCCAGCAGCAGACCCGACGCTGTGCCCCACAGGCCGCCGGAGTTGAACACGGCGGCATCGCCGGGCGACGCGTCGGTGTAGCGCGCCACCAGGTATCCGCTGGCAATGCCCACCGCGCTGCCGATCAGCGTAAGACCGTAGACCCAGCGATCTTGCACCGGCAAGGCGAGGCCGAGGCCGCCGCCGAAAAGCGCGCCGTAAGCGCCGGCGCCGATCATCGTCGAGCTGTGCCCGACCTTGAGGGTTTCGTTGGCGCCCAAAAACGACCCGACGAAGCCGAGGCCGATACCGGCGGCCGCGGTGCCCAGAAGAACACCCAGGTTGCGACCCGCGCCCTGAAAATCGGAGATCGCGCCGACCACTAACGGTCCGACGGCGGCGCCATACGCCATCGACGCGATGACCAGCTCGGTGCGACCCGAGCGACCCGGTCGCGCCAACTTGATCTCGCGACGCAAGGGAGCGCCCGAGCGCAGGTCGAGCAGCTCGCGGTGCCAGGGGTAGTCGGGATGCTCGATGAGCAGCTGATGGCGCCCGACCTCGACCCGGTCAGCGTAGGGTGTTTCACCAACCAGCCGCTCGTCGATGAACACGCGCGCCCCGCGCGGGCGCGTGAACAGCTGTAGCGTGGTCATCGAGCGCTTGAGCGGGTACTGGTAGAAATAGGGATTTCCCAGGTCGGCGTGGACGGCGTGCGATTCACTTTCCCAGCCGTCGGCGGAGAGCTCAACCTGATAGTCGCCGGCCGGCACCTTTTGCACCGTCGGTGCAGTGGCAGTGAACACGCCGCCGGGCCCGCGAATCACCACGTGTGCGTCCTCGGGGATGGTGTTGACCGAGATACGCGCCGGCAGGCTGCGCAGCACGTGCAGCCGATTTTCGACCGTTGTCCGCAGCGCGGCATCGGCCGGCGCCTCACGCAGATAGCGCTCAAACCACAGCACCGACTGCCGGTAGTCGAGCAAGCGCTCGCTGGCCTGGCCGATGTTGTAGAGCACGTTGGGGTGAGGGCGCTTTTCGTAAGCGGTTTGGAACTCGACGATGGCCTCTTCGTAGTGCCCGTCGGCGTACAGACGTTGCCCGGCGCGGTAGTGCGCCCGCGCCTCGGATGCGGCGCCGCCCTCCTCGTCGGCCTGGCCGGGCGAAGGTTCTGGCAGAGGCCCGACATCGACGAGCGGGCCGGGCGACGGCGCAGCCAACGCGCGCGTGGCAGCCACGAGCGCGAGCACGACCACCCCGATTGTTGGCCGTAGCCGGAAGGTCATCGATTAGTAGGGGTTGGGCAGCGTTTCGGCTTGGCTGGGCAGCGCTTGCGGTGAGGTTGCGTCGTGGCCCGGCGAAGCGGCTTTTCGTGCTGCGCTCTCGGCGCGCCGCGCGTGGCCACGCGTTTGGAGCGGCAACAGGCTGACCTGCGCCTGCCCGTCTTGGCTTGGCACCACGGTCGTCGAGGTCGGTCGGTAGCCGTCGAGCATGACGTCGAGTTTGACGGGCGTCGTGCCCCGCGGCAGGCGCAGCTCGTCGGGCGCGTGGCCCAGCAGACGGTCGCCGAGCCGCACCTCGGCACCGGGCGGAACACTGATGACATGCACGCCGACCGTCGCTGATAAGGGCGGCGGCGGGGCTGCCACTGGAGTTGGGATGATCTGGCGCTGGCGGCTTTCGGCCTCGCGTTGCGCGTCGGCCCGCGCCCGGTCGAGCAGCCAGCTGGTGGTCAACGCCCCGACGATGACCAGGCCGAGCAGCGCCACACCAACCCCCCAGCCAAAGCGAAACCCCTCGCTGGCGCGCGCCCCTTGCGAGCGCGTCTCGATCCGCTGCGCCTCGACCCGCCGCCCTTGCGACAGCCGCGCCAGATCGGCCTCGAACGCGGCCATCGTCTGATAGCGATCCTCGCGCGCCTTGGCCATCGCTTTGCCGACCACGCGATCGAGCCCGTCGGACAGCTGCAGCTCGGGTCGCAGCTGTCGCGGCGACCGCACCTCTTGCGTGGCCACCTGCGACAGCACGCTCAGGTAGTTGACGCCGCGAAACGGCACCTCGCCGGTCAGACATTCGTACAAGATGACGCCGAGCGCGTAGATGTCCGCGCGATGATCGAGATTCTCCTCGCCGCGCGCCTGCTCCGGCGACATGTACAGCGGCGTTCCCAAGATCACGCCGGTGTTGGTCAGGCGCATGCTGTCGCTGGCTTCGTCCTCGTCGAGTCGGAACGACTTGGAGATGCCGAAGTCGACCACCTTGACGAAGTCGCCTTCGGCCTGCGCCACCAAGATGACGTTGTCGGGTTTGACGTCGCGGTGCAGGATGCGCCGCTCGTGGGCGGCAGACAGCGCCGACGCCACCTGGCGCACGATCTCGACGGCTCGCGCCTCCGGGATGGGTGACTGCTCGCGAATCAGCTGCGCCAGATTTTGCCCGCTGAGCAGCTCCATGACCAGGAATGTCCGCCCGTCGGCTGTTCGTCCCGAGTCGGTGACGTCGACGATATGGGGATGGTGAATCGACGACGCGTGCCGCGCCTCTTGCACCAGCCGCTCGGCGATTTCGGGACGGTCGAGGTACTTGTCGCGCAACAGCTTGACCGCGACGGTCTTGTTGAGGACGACGTGGGTGGCCTCGTAGACCGCGCCCATGCCGCCTTCGCCGATCTTGCGCGTCAGGCGATAGCGCTCACTGAGCATGGCTCCTACCAGCGGATCGGCGTGTGCGACGTCGCCTTCCATCAGAGATCTGCTGTTGCGCCTTGCCGGCTCATCGATGCAAGACTAGCACCGCTGCGATGATCGCGCCGACCGCCAAGGCCGGGACGATGTATCGCCATGGCAAGCCCCCCGAGGCCGGCGCCTCGTCGGTTTCGTCTTCGTCGGCCAGCGAGGCCGCCGCGAGCGGCGGAGGCAGCGGCGTGGCGTCGTCTGAGACCGCGAGAAATGCGCCCGAGGGGCTGCCGGGAATTTTTTCCTCGGCGACGGGGGAATCAGTCGGCGGGGTCGTCGGCGCCGCAGCGAACGCGGAGCTTCTTTTTCGTCGCTCCGGCCGGTGGCTCACTGGGGCGCTCTCGCCCCGCGCGCGCGGATCGGCGTATTTGGCTTTGCAGTCCGGCGAGCAAAAGAAATAGGTCACGCCGCCGAAAATACCGACGGCGCGGGCCCTGAGCGGGTCGACCTCTTTGCCACACACCGGGTCGCGCGCGCTCATGACGGAGAGAGCCCGAGCATGGACAACAGGCGCTGCCGGAACTCACGATGCTCGGTCCGCGCTTTGGACGCCTCGATGGTCAGCCCCTGCCGCTTGGCATCGAGCTCCGCCTCGCGGTCGGCGAACAGATGCGAAACCTCGCGGCCGACGTCGGGGTTGCACTGCAACACGTCGAGGAACAGATGCCGATCGAAGACGTAACAGTCGACGTCGCTCTTGGCAGTCACGGTAGCTCGTCGCGGCGCCCCAGTCATGAGACTCATCTCGCCGAAAAACTGCCCCGCCGTCAACGACGCTACCTGCTCCTTGAATTGATCGAGGGTCAGCGTGACCTCTGCTTCGCCGCTGCATAGAATATAGAGGTCATGGCCCTCGGCGCCGGTGCGCACGATGGTCTCGCCCTTGGCGTACAGCCGCCGGCGCATGCCGTTGACGATGCGCTCGCGGTCGGCGTCGCCGAGCGGCTTGAAAAATTCGATCTTACTGAGCGCGGCGCGGCGATGCATGCGCTCCTCTTCGCTGAGCTCGGTACGACCGTCGGCGGCCACCGCGATCGGCGTCGGGCGGAGCTGCAGATTGCGCCCCGGCCAGGCCATCTCGATGTGCGCCCGCGACAGCGCATACCAGACGCGCTTCCGGATCGCCGAGTCGGTGGGATCGTCGGGCAAAAAATCGATCAGCCGGTAGCGCACAGCGTAGCGCTGAATGCCCTCTTCGAGGCCGTACAGAACGCAGTCCGGCGCCGGGCTGGCCGAAACGGTAGGGACATTCGTGAGCGCATTCATCACGGCGGTCTCGACGACGTTGGGCGGGTGGCGCACCTGCACGTGAAAGTAGACCCAGCGACGATTCTCGAGGCCGTCCTTGTTGAAGTTGGTGATGACCCCTTTGGTCAGCGCCGAGTTGGGGACGATGAGAAGGTCGCCGTTTTTCGTCTGCAAGACCGTCGAGCGCCAGCGCATCTCGCGGACCTTTCCCACCGTCTTGTCGTCGAGCCGGACCCAATCACCGATCGCGAATGAGGACTCGAGCGACAGGGTGATGCCGGCCATCAGGTTGCCGATCGTGTCTTGGAGCGCGAGGCCGATGACCGCGGTCAAGATCGCCGACGTGGTCAGGATCGACAGCGCGTTGACGCCGGCGCGCCCGAGCACAGTGGTCAAGGCGAGGGTGCAGGCGATGGTCACCGTGACGTCGCGGTACAGCTTGGCGACGCCGAAGCGATGGCCGACCAGATCGAACGTCACGAACCCTGCGGCGCCGATCGCACCGAACCACAGGCAGATGGTGGCGGCGATGCGCGCGCCAAAATACAGGTCCGTCTGATCGAGCGACAGGAGCTCCGCCCGCACCGGCCACAGGACGAAGTAGACCGCGAGCGCGAAGATCGGCAGCCGCAGCCGATCGCGGTCGCCGGCGGGCAGCACCCACCGTCCCACCATCAGGACGACGATGCACAGACCGGCGATGAGCGGCGAGGTCTTGTGCGGCGCGAACTCGACTCCGAGATCGTGCCAGAAGTGGCCGGGCAGCCAGTTCTGCGGGAGCTCGATCGGTTGAAGGGCCACGGCCGTTTGACATTATCACGCCGAGGCGTTATCCCATCGGCGTCCACACGTATCCGAATATTCGAATAGGCGGATGGGTTTTCCACCCGCTGGTTTCCACCGGCTCAGGGCCGCTTTAATAAGAAAGAAAAGGTGCGTCCGATGGCGAACTTCAAAGTCTCCGACCTCAAGCTGGCCGACAAGGGGCGCCTGCGCGTCGAGTGGGCCGAATCCCGCATGCCGGTTTTGATGTCGCTGCGTGAGCGTTTTGCCGTCGAGAAGCCGCTGCGTGGTCAGCGTGTGGCCGGCTGCCTGCACGTCACCAAGGAGACCGCGGTCCTCATCCGCACGCTGCGGGCCGCCGGCGCCGAGGTGAGCTGGTCGGGCTGCAACCCGCTGTCGACCAACGACGAGGTCGCCGCCGCGCTGACCGAGGCCGG
>JBBQIO010000213.1:0-6475 GCA_038325015.1 Polyangia bacterium | reverse complement strand
ATCTCGCCATCGGCGGGTTTGGACTTGGGAGGTGCCATGGCCAGTTGGGCCGCGGATCATGTCACCGCACGTCCGAGAGTCAATAGCTCGACGCGAATCGCGCCCGCCTTGCGCAGAGTCTGTGCACAGGCCTCGGCGGTCGCGCCAGTGGTCATCACGTCGTCGACCAGCACGACCCGCGCTCCGGACACGCCGCGCGCTTCGAACGCGCCCTTCACGTTGCGCCGGCGCTGACCATAGTGCAGGCGCGACTGTGGCGCCGTATCGCGCACGCGTGTCAACGCCTGGTACCAGATCGGCAGCGGCGAGCCGCCTCGGCGCACCGCCTGACACAGGAGCGCAGCCTGATTGTAACCGCGCTGCATCAAGCGATGCGGATGGAGCGGCACCGGCACCAGCGCATCGGCCTCGACGGGGACCCGCGGCAGCAATCGGCCGAGCGGCCGCGCGAGCTCCGGCAGTTGCCCCCATTTGAAGCGCCGCACCGCCTCGGCGAGCGCGCCACCGAACTCAAACGACGCACGCGCACCATCGAGTGGCGGCACCACCAGCAGGCACGACAGACAAACCCTGCCGTTCGGCGTCGGCAGGGCGCAGCGCGGACACGCCGGCCCAATCGCGATCAGGCTGACAGCACACAGGCAGCAGAACGCGGCACCCTCGACGATGCGACGACCGCAGGCGCAACAGAGCTCGGGGAAGACGAGCGCAAGCAGCCCTCGCCCGAGCGGTTCCAAGATGGACAGCACAACGGGATATCGGCGACTCGCCGCGAAAGTTGCTAGTGTGCTGTCCGGTTACCGGTTAATTGTGTGGAGCTTTGCGGCTGCCGGATCGGCTCGGGCGCAAGGCGCCACTGTCCGACGAATACTGTCTGTATTTGAGGGCAGTGCAACGCAGCGAGCGAGTCGAGGCGGCTGGCGAAAGCCCGCAGAATTAACCGGACAGCACACTAGAGCGCCACAGGGCTAGGGCAGATGGGCACGCGTCAGATTTTGCAGCCCATCGCCGCGCACGACCAGATCGTCCTCGATGCGCACGCCGCCGTACGGCGTCAGCTCGTCGACCAACCGCCAATCTACGTCGCGTCCCATCTCGCTGGCGCGGGTTTCGTCGAGCAGCTGATCGATGAAATAGATTCCCGGCTCGATCGTAAAGAGCTGCCCCTCGGCAATGATCGTGGTGTTGCGCAAAAACGGATTATCGGCGCGCGGCCGCAGCTCGGCACAGCCGACGTCGTGGCACTGTAGGCCGAGCGAATGGCCGAGGCCGTGCGGGAAAAATCGCCGCGTCAATCCGCTCGCCACCGCCGCCTCGCCGCTGCACTTGACCAGCTTTCGGTCGACCAGAAGCTCACCCAACAGGCGATGCGCGTCGTCGTGGAGCGACTCGTAGTGCTGTCCGGGTTGCGCCTGCATGCACAGCGTCTTTTGCAGCGTGGTTGCGCCCTCGACCAGCGCGGCGAATGCGTCGCGCGTCGCGCCGTGGCCGCGCGTATAGGTCCGCGTGACGTCGCTGGTGTAACCGAGATAGCTGGCCCCCGCGTCGACGAGCAGGGACTCGGCGTCATGCCGCGGCTCTTTGACGTAATGAATGTGATGCAAGGTAGCGGCGTGATGACCGAGCGCGACGATGTTCTTGTAGGGCGTCTCGACGTCGTCCTGACGGGTCGCGCGCAGATACAAAAGATGCAGGTCGAGCTCGGTCGACTCGCCGGCCATGAACGCCGCGGCGACCGCGCGATGGCCGACGGCGGCGATGCGGTTGGCCTGGTCGACGCAATGGACCTCGTAGGGCGATTTGCGCACCCGCAATTCGTCGAGCGCAAGGAGCAGCGCCGGCGGATTGACCGCCGCGGCATCGATGCCGAGCCGAGCTGCGGCAGCGACATCGCGCGCATCGCAGATGAATGCGACCTCGCCGGCTGGCACTTCGGAGCGCTGCCGCTCAAGCGAAGGCAGCTCGCAGAGCTCGACCGCGCCGCGCCAGTAGTCGCCGCTCGCGTCGGGCCCCGGCGCCCGCTCCCAAAAATCGCGTGACCGCACCCACAAGAGGCGCGGCTTGGCCTGCACGGCGATTACCAGCAGGCCATCCGCCTCGGCAAACGGCACCCAATGCTGATAGTGCGGAGTCGGTCGCAACGGCCAGTACTGGTCGTCGAACGAGCTGCGCTTTTGCGCCGCGCCGGCGTGCAGCACGACTGCGCGAAAGCCATGCCGGTCGAGCACTTCGTCATAGGCTGCGCACAATCCCCGAACGTGTGCCGCGTAGAGCGCCGTCAGGCCTAACTGGTCCATAGTCAGTGGGTAGCACGATCGCCGGCCGCTGTCGGCACTGCGGGTCGTGGTAAAAGTGCCGCCATGTCTTCGCACGTTCTCATTATGGCCGGCGGCGGCGGCACTCGGCTGTGGCCGGCCAGCCGGAAGCGCCGCCCCAAACAGTTCCTGCCGCTTCTGCCCGGCGGGCAGACCCTTTTGGGTGCGACGGTGGAGCGCGTGCTGCCGCTGATTCCCGCCGAGCGCGTGTGGGTGGTCACGGCCGCGGATCAGGTCGACTGGGTGCGCCGCGCCGCGCCCGCGATTCCGCACGCCAACATCATCGCCGAGCCCGAGGCGCGCAACACCGCACCGTGCATCGGCCTGGGCGCGCTCGAGATTGCACGGCGCGATCCCGAGGCCGTGCTCGCGGTGCTGCCGTCGGATCAGTTCGTCGCCGACGGGGCGCTGTTTCGCCGAGCGCTCGCTCAGGCGCTCGACCATGCCGCTTCTGCCGACACCATCGGCACTGTCGGCATTCGCCCGACCGCGCCCGAGACCGGCTTCGGCTACATCCAAATGGGTGAGGCGATTGGCGCCGACGACAGCCTGTTTGCCGTCGAGCGCTTCGTCGAAAAGCCGGATCTGCCGACCGCGCAAAAGTATGTGCTTTCGGGCCGGTTCGTGTGGAACGCGGGAATGTTCTTCTTTGCCGCGGACCGTTTACGTCGAGCGATCGCGCATCATTTGCCCAAGCTCGCGCAGCTCCTCGACGGCATCGCGGCCGATCCGTCGCGTTGTGCCACGCTCTATCCACAGGCCGAGTCGGTCTCGTTCGACTACGGCATCATGGAGCGGCTCGGCCCTGGCGAGGTCTACGTCGTGCCCGGCTCGTTCGGCTGGAGCGATGTCGGCGCCTGGAGCGCGCTGCCCGAGCTGGCACCCGCTGACGAGGACGGCAACAGCGTCGTCGGCGAAGCTGGGTTTGTCGGCGTCGAGGCGCGCGGCAACGTGATCTACTGCGACCGCAGCACCGCCGAAGGCGACGCCGGCGTCGTCGCCGCGCTCGGGGTCAGCGACCTCATCATCGCGGTCACGGACAGCGCCGTGCTGGTCATGCCCAAGGCGCGCGCGCAGGACGTCCGCCGCATCGTGCAGGCGCTCAAAGACGGAAAGCGGGACCAGCAGCTGTGAGCATCAACGCCCGCGTTTTTCGTCAGTACGACATTCGCGGCCGTGCGGATGACGAGCTCGACGACGAATTCGTGCTCGCCCTCGGGTGCGCGCTGGGCACTCATTTGATCCGGCACGGCGCCAAGCGCATCACCGTCGGGCGCGACTGTCGCGTCCACTCGCCGAGGCTGCACGCGCAGCTGACCGCCGGGCTGCGCTCGACTGGGCTCGAGCTCATCGATGTCGGAGTCGTGCCGACTCCAGTGCTCTATTTTTCGGTGTTTCATTTTGCCGTCGATGGCGGCGTGCAGATCACCGGCAGCCACAACCCGGCGGCGGACAACGGCTTTAAGATCATGCGCGGCCGGGTTTCGATCTTCGGCGACGAGCTGCTCGCGCTGCGCGGCTTGATGGAGCGCCGCGACTTCATCGTGGCCAGCGCGCCCGGCGCCAGCGAGACGCACGATGTCCTGGGACCGTACGCCGAGATGATCGGGCAAAACATTCGGCTCGGACCGCGTCGATTTCGGGTCGCCCTCGATGCGGGCAACGGCGTGGGTGCGCTCGGCGCGGTGCCGGTGCTGCGGCGGCTCGGCTTCGCTCCGCTCGAGCTGTACAGCGCGCCCGATGGCCGCTTTCCCAATCACCACCCCGACCCGACGGTCGAAGCCAACCTGACCGAGCTCAAGGCCGCGGTTGCGCTCAACGGCGCCGAGGTCGGGATCGCCTTCGACGGAGACGCCGACCGCATCGGCGTGGTCGACGCGCGTGGCCGCGTGGTGTGGGCCGACCAGCTCCTGATCCTGTTCGCGCGGGCGATCCTGCAGGACCAGCCCGGCGCGGCATTCGTCTCCGAGGTCAAGTGCAGTCAGGCGCTGTACGACGAGATCGCGCGCGGCGGCGGGCGCGCCGTGATGTGGAAGGTCGGCCACTCACTCATCAAGCAGAAGATGAAAGAGGTCGGTGCGGCGCTCGCCGGCGAGATGTCGGGACATCTGTTTTTTGCCGACCGCTACTTCGGCTTCGACGACGCGATCTATGCCGCTGCGCGCTTGATCGAGCTGCTCAGCCGGTCGGAGGCGACGCTCGACCAGCTGGTCGACACGCTGCCGCTGGTGCACAACACGCCGGAGATCCGCTACGCGCTGGCGCCAGAGGCCGAGGCCGATGCGGTCAAGTCCGTCGTCGTGCAGCGGGCGACCGAGCGTTTTTTGGCGCGCGGCCTGGCCGTCATCGATGTCGACGGCGCACGTGTGAGCTGGCCCGACGGCGCGTGGGCACTGGTGCGGGCGTCGAACACGCAATCGGTTTTGGCGCTGCGCTTCGAAGCGTCTACGCCGGAGCGGCTGGCCGAGATTCGCCAGCTCGTTGAGGACGATCTACGGGACATCCAAGTCGAATTGCGGAGCCCGGCGTGAGAGCGGTCGGCGTCGATCTCGGCGGCAGCAACATTCGCGCGGCGCTGATCGACGTGAGCCGAGGCGCGCGCGTCGGAAACGATGCCAAACGGGCCGTTCCTGACGGTGACAAAAGCGCAGAGCTGGTCGCCGAGCTAGTCGCAGAAGTGGTCGCCGAGGTGGACCCCGCCGGCGAGCGCGTCGGTGTCGGCGTCGGCGCGGCGGCCATGCTGCGCGGCTGGACTGGGGTGGTCGTCAACGCACCCAACTTTGGCTGGCGCGAGGTCGATTTTCGCGCCGTGCTGCGCGCTCGCGTGGACCAGCGCCTGGAGCTGTACAACGACCTCAAGGCCATCGCGTACGGCGAGTTTCGCTTCGGTGGTGCGCGCGGCACCGAGGACGTCTTGTGCGTCTACGTCGGCACCGGCGTCGGCTCGGGACTCATCGCCGGCGGCCGGCTGTACATTGGTCAATCGCACCTGGCCGGCGAGATCGGCCACATCAAGGTCGTGCCCGGCGGGCGCCTGTGCGGCTGCGGCCGACGCGGCTGCCTCGAAGCGTACACCTCGGGGCGCAACCTGCAGCGGCGGGCGCAGGAGGAGCTCTCGGCAGGCGCAAGCAGTTTGGCGGTCGAGCTCGCGGGCGGCGCCGAGCGGGTGCACGCCGGTCACCTGGAAACTGCCGCGCTGCGCGGCGATCCATATGCCGACCGGCTGTGGAGCGAGGTCGGTGGCATCCTCGGCACGGCGTTGGCCAATGCAGTGACACTGCTCAACCCGGCGCGTCTTGTGATGGGCGGCGGAGTGTGGCAAAAATCGCCCGAGCTGCGGCGGCGCGCGCTCGCGGCCTTCGACGAAGCGCTCAATCCGCCGAGTAGCGAAGGGTTCGAGTTGGTCGACACGACGCTCGGAGACGACGCCGGCGTCCTCGGTGCGGCTGCCCTGATCGTCGACCGACCAGTCGCTGTCCCCTTTTTTACGCAGGAGAAGGCCCGATGAAGACGCTGGAATTCTTTTTCGACTTCGCATCGTCCTACAGCTACCTAGCCGTGAGTCAGGTCGAAGCCTTGGCCAAGCGGCACGACGCCCCCATTCGCTGGGTGCCGATGGCGCTCGGCGGAGTGTTCAAGGCAACAGGCAACAGCCCGCCGGTGAGCATCGCGGCCAAGGCTAGCTACATGATCGCCGACCTCGTGCGCTGGTCGGCGCAGTACGGAATTCCGTTCAAGTTTCCGCCGCTGTTTCCGGTGCCGTCGATTAACGCCATGCGCATGGTGCTGGTGGCCGCAGCCGACGCGCCGGAAAAAATGGTGCCGCTCATCCACGCCTGCTTCACCGCCGCCTGGGTCGAGGGGCGCAACCTGGGCGACGCCGCGGTGCTGGAGCAGATCGCCACCTCCTTAGGTCTGCCGGCGGCAGCGATGGAGCGCATCGCAACGCCCGAGATCAAGGAGCAGCTCAAGCAAAACGGCGAGGAGGCGGTGCGGCGCGGGGCATTTGGCGCGCCGGCGATCTTCGTCGGCGAGGAGCTGTACTGGGGCAACGATCGGCTGCATTTCGTCGACGCCGCGCTGGCCGCGTCCCGGTGAGCATGCAAGTTCCCGAGAGCCTCGTGACCCTGGTCGATTACGGGATCATCGAGGAGGTCGTC
>JBBQIO010000212.1:0-6498 GCA_038325015.1 Polyangia bacterium | reverse complement strand
AGGGGTCCGAGATTAGCGTCTATTACGATCCGATGATCTCGAAGCTCATTGTCTGGGCGCCGACGCGCGCCGAAGCCGTGGCGCGTATGGCCCGCGCGCTCGACGAGTATCGGGTCGGCGGCATCAAGACCAACCTGGTTTTCCACCGTCGCGTGATGCGCAACGAGGCGTTTTTGAGCGGTCACTATTCGACTGCCTTTATCGAGCAGCACAAAGCCGAGCTGCTGGCGCCGCTGACGTTGCCGCCCGACGCGTCGCCCACCGGCGAATTGCCCTCTGTACTGGACGTGGCGATTGCGGGCCTGGTCATTGCCGCCGTTGCCGCCGCGCCCGCCGAGCGGCCGTCTAATGTCGGTCACGAGCGCAGCGCCTGGCAAGCGGCGGTGCGTCCGAGCGAAGCCTGAGCCCGCACTCCAACATCGCGCACGCCTATGCCGAAGACGTGCTCCCGCGTGACGACAGTCGTGTGCAGCCACGGTCTACGCCGATGCGCCCCGGAGTTGCGGCCGGGCTCGCGTATGGCTGTTGGGCATCGGTATGGCTGCTGGCGGTCGCCGCGTATGCGCTGTGCTCCGCGCCGCTCAGCCTGGGTGTGGCGGCGGCGCTGCTGTTGATCACGTACGAGCCGGCAATCGGCCTGGTGCTGCTCGTGGTGCAGCGCAAAACGGTGGTGGCGACTGATGCGCCGCCGTCGATCTCGGTGTTGATTGCCGCGTTCGATGAGCGCGCCTGCATCGAGGCCTCGGTGCGCTCGGTGTGGAGCGGGGCGACGACGGCGACCGAGATTTTGATTGGCGATGACGGTTCGACCGACGGCATGAGTGCCCACCTGGTGAGCGTCTTCAGCCTGAGCCCGTGCACCGGCGACCAGAATTGCTGCGAATGGCGCGACGCCACCGGCCGACTCCGTTTGCTGCGACTGCCCCATCGCGGCAAAGGCCCGACGCTCAACAGCCTCCTGGCGCGCGCCCGACACGAAGTCGTGGTCACCGTCGACGCCGATACGACGCTCGCGCCGCACGCGCTCGAACGGATCGCGCGGCCACTGGTCGATCGCAGCGTCACCTCGGTGGCCGGTGCAGTCATGCTGCGCAATCCGGTCGCCGGGATTTTGACGCGCTTTCAATACAACGAGTATTTTCGCAATACCTTCATTCGTCGCGGCTGGTCGGCGCTCGGCGCGCTCGACCAGGTGCCGGGCGCATTCGCGGCGATGCGTCGCTCGTCGCTGGTCGAAGCGGGTGGCTTCCCGGTCGATTCGCTGACCGAAGACTACGAGGTGACGTTTCGCCTTTATGATCTGGCACGGCGCCGCGGTCACCCTATTCAGGTCCTTACGGTCGCCGATGCCGTCGCGCTCACCGACGGACCGGTGACGCTGGCCGGCCTGGTGCGGCAGCGCACCCGCTGGTTCACCGGGTTTCTCACGACGTTGATCCGTTTCCGCGGGCTGATCGCGCGGCCGGGTACCGGCGCGTTCGGCGCCGTCAAGCTACCGCTCAAGCTGGTCGATGCCCTGTTGCCACCGCTTTCGTTCGTCCTCTTGCTGTGGTTTGGCATGCGCGCCGTCATGCATTCGCGCATCGAGCTCGGAGTCGTGGCGCTCGGCTTGCGCACGCTGTGGGATGTCATCTTCTATTTCGTGATTGCGCGCCATGTGCTGCGCATCGACGTGCTGCGTGGACCGGTCCGTCGCGCGCTGCCGTGGGCGGTGCCGTTCGCGCTCGTCGAAGGACTGAGCTACGCATGGCTCAGACAGCTGATTGTGCTCCGCGCCTTTTGGTGGACGGCGCGTGCGCTGCGCGGTCGGGCGAATTGGGAGAGCTCGCGACCGTCGACGTCGACGAGGAGCGGCGTGTTGCAACTACGTTAGGACACCGTGAAGTCAGGGCTGCGAAGCGGCATTCGCGGCCTCGGATCGGCGCACCCGCCGCTCGACTGCGGCAAACAGCAGCGGCAAGGCGAGGCTCAGCGCGATAGAGATTTCCGCGACACGCCCTATCCCGACCAACTGATGATCCGCGCTTTCCTTGAGCAGGCGCGACGACGCGAACGCTCCGGCCGACGAAGCCGCATGCTGCACCGCGGACTGAATCGACAAAAAGCGCGCGCGCTCCTCGGGGGACGGAACGCGTGACGCGAGTGTGTTGTACGCGACGTTGCGCAGCGTCAGCGAAACCATGAAGGGAATGAAGATCGCCATTACCGGAATCGGAAAGACGCGAATCAAGAAGCCATAGGAGATGAATGAAACCGCCGCTACGGCGAGCGTCCCCACCGTCGTCGAGCCGAACCGATCGACGGCCCAGCCGGCCGCGCGCATGGTCGCGAAATTAAAACTTCCGCCAATGAAATAGAGGCGACTGAGATGCTCGCGCGGATAGTGGAGATTTTGCTGGATATAGGCCGACAGATTGGGCAGCACCAAGAACCCCGCACCCATGACCACCGCGGTCATGCTGTACGACAACAGCACCACTGGTTTTTTCAGCAACCCGTGCAGCATGGCCAGCGGCCGCGCATTCGAGCGATGCGCCAGATGACCGCGCAACGAAGGCAAAAGAAAAACGGCGCCGCCAGCGAGCACAAGGCCCATCGCCGCCACGGCTAAGAATGGCGCGCGCCAACCGCCTTTTTCGGCAAACCACAGGCCGGTGGGCACGCCGAGAATCTGCGCCAACGATGTCGCGCCCATCACCGCACCGAATGCGCGTCCGCGCCGCGCCGGCGGGATCACGTCGGCCACAATCGAGAGTGACAAAGAGGTGGCCGGTCCGCCGAACAGTCCGGCGACCATCCGGGCCGCCATCAGCGACGGCAGACCAGTGGCGAATCCACCCATCGCCGTGCCGATGACCAGCCCGAGCATGGCCACGGCCAGGGCCGAGCGACGATCGAATCGGTCCAAGAAAAACGAGCCGGCTAGGCCGGCGCACGCCGCGGCCGCGGTGTAGCTGCCGCCGATCAGGCCGAGCGCCGACAGCGGGATATCGAGCGCCTTGGCGAAGTCCGGCCCGAGCGGCATGACCATCATGAAGTCCAGGACGTTGACGAACTGCACTGCGCCGACCAGGACGATGACGCGACGCTCGGTGGCCAGAGTGGAGCCCATGAGGGGCGCTGAGCGTAGAACGACCTTTGACACTTTGCGACCGAGTGTTGAAGATTGAACAGTGGCGGGGTGCGTGCCCCACGATCGGGGCCGATTCGCGAGCGGTATGGAGCTTGCGGTCAGTGGCGCATGGATGGAGGACCGATGACATCGAACCAGAGAACCGGACTGCTCTGCGCGTTGACGCTATGGGCGGCCGGGTGCGGTGGAGCGCTATTCGACGACCACTCGACGCCCGGCAAGCTCGGGCTCGCGCATTTCGGCTACGACTGCGTGCTCGGCTGCGACAGCGTGAACGGCAATGCGATGGCCGCCGGTGGTGCGCACACACTCATCGGCGTCACCGTCGATGGCGGAGGCACATTCGCAGCGGTCGGCTCGAGCAACGCCAGCGTCGCGACCTTCACGGTCAGCGGTAAGGATGTCGCTGCGACCACGGGCACGGCGGGCACGACGGATCTGCAGCTCTTGCGCGGCGACGGATCGCTTCTCGACAGCGTGACCATCACCGTCGTCGACAGCGCCAAGCTGACCTATCCGCTCAACTGGCCCGGCATCGGGCCGACCGTGCTGACCGGCACCACGCAGGTGTTCCATGTCAGCACGGTGGGCGCGGGCGGGCACTCGACGGTCGGCAACGGCTCGGTGACCTTTGCGTTGAGCGGGCCCTTGACCAAGACGATCGATATCAACCTGGTTCAGGGCGACGAAGTCGCGTTTGTCGGCGATGGCAGCAGCGCCACCGGCGGCAGCATCACGGCCAGCGCCCCGAACGCGATGGTCAAGCTGCCGGTCACGGTCGTGCCGCTGTCCGACATCACTCGGCTCAAAGCGACCATTCAGTCGACCACGCTGACGGCGTCGGGCGGCACGCTGGTAACCGTGTTGGTCACCCCATTTAGCACCAGTGGACCGGTCTACGGCGTCGGCTGCATTTGGCAAAACTCGAACATGCTCACGGTGCAAAACCAGCTGGTGAACGACCTGACGCACGCGCCCGGATCAATGACGCAGCTGCTGTTCACAGCGCTCGGCAGCGTCTCGGCGACCTGCACGATCGGCAACGCGAGCACGACTCTGACCATCACGCACGCCTGAGCGCGGCGCTCCGTCCAAACCGGCCAACTTTGCAACCACGGCCGCGCAGTTTCGATCGCCAGTAATCAGCGTCTGCTCCAGTCTTATCCTCCAGGTCAGAGCGCTCGGCTGCGCACCACCAGCATCTTTTCGACCTGCATCTCGCGCATCGTTGCGGCGACGCTGCCGTCGCCGACGCCCGATTGGCGCGCGCCGGAAAACGGCATCCAGTCAACGCGGAACGTGGTCGCGTCGTTGACCATCACAGCGGTGGCCGCCAGGCCGCGCCAGGCCGCTAGCGCAGTGTCGAGCGTTCGCGTGCACACCGCAGCTTGAAACGCGTATGGCAGCGCGTTGGCGCGCGCGATTGCCTCGTCGAGCTCACGATAGGGATAGACGCACACCCCGGGACCGAACAGCTCCTCCTGCGAAATCCTCGCGTCGGCCGGCGGGTCCCACAGGACCGTCGGCGCATAGGTCGACTCCGACAATTTTGCTGCACCGCACAAAACCTCGGCTCCCGAGTCCCGGATCCAGCTGGCCACGCGCTCGACCTCGCGCGCGCGAATTAGCGGCCCCACCTCGGTCGACTCGGCCTCGGGATCGCCGACTCGTAAGAGCGACGCACGGCGGGCGAGCTCCTCGGCAAACGAACGCGCGAGCGGCGCCTCGACGAAAATGCGCTGCACCGAAACGCACACCTGCCCGGCGTGATAAAAGCCGCCGCGCAAAAGGATAGGCATGACGTCGTCGACGTCGGCGTCGGCCGCGACGATCACCGGTGCCGCGCCGCCATGCTCGAGGCCGATGCGCACACCCGGCGCGATCTTCTGCCGTAGCCCCCAGCCGACCTTGGCCGAGCCGATGAAGCTGACATAACCGGCGCGCGCATCACACGCCAGCCGCTCGGCCAGCGCGACATCGTCGACGACCACGACCTGACACCACTCGGGTGGCAGCCCGGCTTCGACCAGGAGCGCGACTAAACGAAGCGCGCTCAGCGGCGTCGCTTCGGCGGGTTTGACCACCACCGGACAGCCGGCGGCGATGGCCGGCGCGATTTGATGCGCAATATTGTTGATCGGATGATTGAAGGCCGAGAGCGCCACGACCGGGCCGATCGGCTCGCGGTGCGTGAACGCGATGCGCCCGGCCGACGCGCGGTTGCGCTCCATCGGCACCTCGCTCCCCGCGGACTGTCGGGCCGCCATCGCCGCCAAGCGCAGCGTGTCGACGGCGCGCACCGCTTCGACCCGACTGTCGACGAGCGGTTTGCCGCCCTCTTTGCAAGCCAGGAGCGCGATCGCTTCGAGGTCGTTCTCCAACGCACGCGCGGCGCGCTCCAAGATCTGCACGCGGTCGCCGACCGGCAGCCAGGCCTTGCGATCGGTGTGAAGGGCGAGCGAGCGCGCCACCGCGGCATCGAGGTCGTCGCCATCGGCCAGCTCGACCCGTTCGATCTCGCGGCCGTCGAATGGTGAGTGAACCATCCTCGTGCGTCGGCCGGCGCGCGCCGGCAACGCAGGAATCATCGTGCGGATCGAATCGGCCATGCCGATTTCTACCACTTCATCAGCGGTGCGGCGCCTTGATGGGCGGTGGCCGTAGCTGCGCCACGAGATGGAAAACGGCGGGTAGGTCGGCGTCGCTCGCGAATCGTCCGCGTACCTGCCCTTTGCGATCGAGGACCAGCATGCCGACATGTTGCGTCGGATCGAGCGCCAACGCGGAGCGCCAACGACCGACCCGGTCGACGAGATAGATGATCGGGCTCTTGCCAGCGGCATCGATGACGCGCTTTTGCACGTACTCGAACATGGTGTCGGGAATGCCCATCATGTCGACCACCGACACGACCACCACGCGGCCCGGTTTGATGATCGGCGTCAGCGCTTGATTGACGTGCGTCGCTTCGGCCTCGACGTAGCGCGAAGTGATGTTGATGACTACGACTTGGTCGCGCAGCTGGGCCAGGTCGACCCCGCCGCCGTTGACGTCGGTGCCGGTCAGCTGGCCAGGCGCCTGCGGCTCGGCCCAGGCCGCGGAGCCGAGCAGCAGAAGCGGAATCCAAGCAAGGCGAGAGGCGGTCACTGTCGTTAGACATAGGTCGGCGGCGGGCGAGTTGCCCGTGCCGTGCGGTTATTCGTGGGAAAGGAGGGTTAGACGCGTTCGATGATCGTGGCGATCCCTTGACCGCCGCCGATGCACATCGTGATGAGTGCGGTCGACAGGTTGCGCCGCTCCAGCTCATCGACAGCCGTGCCGATCAGCATGGCGCCAGTCGCGCCGAGCGGGTGGCCGAGGGCGAT
>JBBQIO010000211.1:0-6516 GCA_038325015.1 Polyangia bacterium | reverse complement strand
GGCTGGGCTCGACTGTGTTGGGCTGGTTCGTCGTACGCGACGGCGACGGCGGCGACGCCAAGAGCGAAACGCCCGCGGCCAATGCCTCGGCCGAAGACCTGATCGCCAAATATGCCAATCAAGCCCCGCCACCGCCGACTCCGCCGGAGATCAAGATCACCGGCCAGCTGCCGCGCGCGCCGGGCAAAGACGGCAAGGTCGATTTCCCGGGTGTGTTCCGCGCCGCCGGCATCACCGACGACGAGCAAGGGCGCATCGACAAGGCGCGCACGCTCTTGGGTACCTTGCCCAAGGAGACGCCGGTCGAGGTCAAAAAGCAGATCGTCGAGGCCTCACTCAAGGCGTTTGGCGTACCGATCGACAAGATCATCGAGACCGGCGCCCAGGAGATTCAGGCGCTCGAGGTCTACATTCAGGCCGGTCAAAAGGACACGCAGAACCTGCTCACCGAATCGCAGAAGCGGCTGACCGAGCTCAACACCGAGATTGCGAACGTCAATCAGATTATGGCCGAGCAGGTGACCGCGCAGCAGGCGCTGCAGCAGGGCTGCAACGAGGCGAAACTGCTGGTGCAGGAGGTCCTCGAATTTTTCGGGCAGGAGGCGGTCGCCCGGGTTGTTAAAGAATCACCAAAGCTACACGAACCCGGTGGCGCCAAATGAGCGCCGCCAGCAATGCAACTCTAAGGAGAGACCATGTCTGAAGGCGCTGGCTTCTTTTCTCGGTTGTCCAACCTTTGGAAGGGGTTTGTCAGCTTGTGGATCTCCGACATAGAGAAGGAGCATCCGGAGATCGCCTACGAGAACGCGATCAACTCGATGATCGAAAAATACTCGAAGCTCAAAAAGGCCACGGCCGCGATCATCCGGCGGCGTGAAGAGGTCTCCGAACGCCTGTCGACGCAGTCCAAGGAGTTGGCGCAGGTTTCGGCGGATCTCAACGTCGCCGTCGAGACGGGTCAAGACGACCTGTCGGTCGTGCTGATCCAGAAGAAGAACATTTTGGAAAAAGAGCTGGCCGATCTCAAGACGGATATGGAGACGGCAGGCAAGGACGCCGACAGCGCCAAGACCGCGCTGACCTCGGTGCAGAACGAGATCAAAAAGCTCAAGTCCGAAAAGGACAGCATGCTGGCCAAGATGGCGTCGGCGCAGGCGCGCATTCGCATCAACGACCAGCTCGAAGGGCTGTCGGTCGACGCCGAGGTCAAGGCGCTCGACAACGTCCGCGAGCACATCAAGAACACCATCGCAGAGGCCAATCTCGGCGCCGAGCTCAAGTCGACCGATCTCGACACGCGGCTGTCGTCGCTGCGGTTGCAATCGGGCGACGTGACGGCCAAGCAGCAGCTGGCCGAGCTCAAGGCGGCATCGGCGGCAAAGAAGGCCCAAAAGACGATGTAATTCTCGCCTCTCGTGTAGCAGCAATGCACACGAGCATGGCGCATTCACGAACTCGGAAGTAAGGGAGACACACTGTGAAGCTGACACCGATGGCGAAGGCGTTCGTCGCGCTGGTCATTTTGGGCGTGCTTGGTTACACCGGCTACCATTACTACGGCGACCAGCTCAAAGAGTGGTCGCGCGGCGCCGGCAAGGGCGGGACGGGCAGCACCGGCGGCGGAGCGAACGGCGTTGGCGGCGGAGCGGTCACCAAAGACGACTTCGGCAACCTCAAGAACAGCCCGGACCCCGACCGCAAGACGCCGCTCACCGGTGTGACGACGGCGGCTGTCGGCGGCGGCAAGCTCGGCCGCAAGTTGGTCATCGGCATCAACACCTGGGCCGGCCACTCGCCGGGCATCGTCGCCAACGGCGGCCTCGAACCGGGCAACGCCGCGTCGGCCTACAAGGCCAAGTACGGCCTCGATGTGCAGTTCGTGCTGATCGAAGATCCGCAGGCCAAGCTGACCGCGTTCATCAAGGGCGACATCGACATCATGTGGGACACGGTCGATTCGTGGTCGCGTGAAGCGTCGACGCTGGCCGAGCAGAACATCCTGGCAAAGGCGATCATTCAGCAGGATTGGTCGCGCGGCGGCGACGGCATCGTGTCGACCAAGACGATCAACTCGATCGAGGATCTCAAGGGTAAGGTCATCGCGACCACGCGCTACACGCCGTCGCACTGGCTGCTGCTGTACATGTTGTCGCAGTCCGGCCTGACGCCGGAGGACAAGCGCGCGATCGAAAAGAGCCTCGTTTTCACGTCGGAGGCGCCGCTGGCCGCCGCCGCTTTCAAGGCCAAGAAGGTCGACGCCGCGGTCACCTGGGAGCCGGATCTTTCGGGCGCGGTCAAGGCGCGCGAAGACGACGCGCACGTGCTGGTCTCGACGGCGGCGGCAACCAACGTGATCTCCGATTGCTTGGTCGCGCGGCAGGACGTGATCGACAAGGCGCCGACCACGCTGCGCGATTTCGTGCACGGTTGGTTCGATGGCATCGACATGATCGGGCACGATCCGGCCGGCTCGTACGCCGTCGTCGCCAAGGCGCTCAAGCTCGGGCCGGACGATGTCTCGGGCATGCTGTCGGGGCTCAAGCTGACGCCGTTCGCCGACAACGCGCTGTTCTTCGGGCTCACCGGCGGCCACTCGCAGTTCGCGGCGATCTTCGATTCGGCGTTCATCGTGTGGCGTAAAGAGGGCGTGGTTTCCAAGGCGGTCGATTCCAAGGATTACGTCGACACCCGCTTCGTCGCCGCGCTGAGCGACCAATATCAGGGCGCCAAGGTCGTCGAGACGTTCAAGTTCGACCCCAAAGAGGCCAACAGCCCGGCGGCGCGCCCGATCGTCAACAAGTCGCTGTCGATCTACTTTACGCCCGGCTCCGACGAGATCATGAACGGGTCGTACTTCTCGCTCGACTCGCTCGGCGACACGATGACTGCGTTCGGCAACACCTACCTGCGCATCGAGGGCAACACGGACAACAAGGGCTCGCAGAAGCTCAATAAGACGCTGTCGCAGAAGCGCGCTGACTCGGTCAAAAAATATCTGGAAACGCACTTCAGCATTCCCGATGCGCGCTTCCAGACCGAGGGTCACGGCGCCGCCAATCCGGTCGCCGCGAACGACACCGAAGCGGGTCGTCAGGAAAATCGCCGCACCGACATCAAAGTCATCTTGAACGTGCAGTAACGATCATGGCCGAGACTGTCCCCGCACCGGCCGCCAAGGCGCCGCCCCCACCCGGCGAGGACCCGACCCGCGTCAAGCAGGCGGGTGGCCCTGGGGCTGCGCGCAGTCGCGAATCGATGTGGGGACTGCGCAAACCGCTGCCGGCCGTTTGGCGGTTGCCACTCAGCTTTTTACTGCCGGTGCTGGTCATGATCGTGTGGTGCGCGCTGACGCTTGGCCGACATCCGGCGTTCAAGCCGATCTTCTTGCCGTCGCCGGTGGCGGTGCTGCGCGCGCTCTTGCGCCTGGCGTTCAACGGCGATCTGTGGCCGGCGACACTGGCATCGTCGACGCGTATTTTGGTGTCGTTCAGCGTCGCGGCGGCGGTGGCCTTGCCGCTCGGCATTTTGATGGCCGCGTTCGAGCCGATCAATCGCGCGCTCGAATCGGTGATGGCGCCGCTCCGTTACATGCCGATCTCGGCGTTCATTCCGCTTCTGATCTTGTGGCTGGGAATTGGCGAGTCGCAGAAGATTGCGTTTCTGTTTCTCGGAGTGTTCGTCTATCTCTTGCCGGTGGTCGTCACCGCGGTGCGCGCGGTGCCCGAGGAGCTGGTCCAGACCGCGTTGACGCTGGGTGCGACTCGCTGGCAGGCGATGTGGACGGTGCTGATTCCGTCGGCGCTGCCCGACATCTTCGACAGCTTTCGCGTGATGAACGCGATCTCGTGGACCTACGTGATCCTGGCTGAGATTGTCAACGCGCGGCAGGGCCTGGGCGCGATCATCCAGATCGCCGGCGAGCACACGCACACCGATGAAGTGTTCGCCGGCATCTTAGTAATCGGCGTGATCGGTCTCTTGACCGACACCCTCATCCGCACGCTCAACGACGTGATCTTCGCGTGGCGTGAGCAGGGGACGGCCACGTGAGCGAGCCGGTTGCTTCGCCAGTCGCGACAGCGACGGCGGCGGTGCCCAAACTGTCGGTCCAGGATCTCCATGTCACCTATCGTTCGCGCGCGGGCGAAGAGGTCGAGGCGGTGCGCGGCGTGACGTTCGACATCGCCGACAAGCCGGGCATCGGCGAGATCGTCGTCTTTTTAGGGCCGTCCGGCTGCGGCAAGTCGACCATCCTAAAGGCGGTCTCGGGATTGATTCCGCCGACGCGCGGCGAAGTGCTGGTCGACGGCGTGCCGGTCCGCGGCGTGGGGCGCGATCGCGGCATGGTGTTTCAGGCGTACACGTCGTTCGCCTGGCTGACGGTGCGCGAAAACGTCGAATACGGCCTCAAGCTGCAGGGAATCGACAAGGCGACGCGCCGGCAAAAAGCGCTCGAATATCTCGACGCCGTAGGTCTGCGTGATGCGGCCGATCAGTATCCCAAGGAGCTGTCGGGCGGCATGAAGCAGCGAGTGGCGATTGCGCGCACGCTCATCAACAAGCCCAAGTTGCTGCTGATGGACGAACCGTTCGGCGCGCTCGACCCGCAGACGCGTTGGGGGATGCAGGGGCTGCTCATCGACATCTCGCGCAAAGAGGACAATACGATTCTGTTCGTCACCCACGACGTATCCGAGGCGGTGTATTTGGCCGACACCGTGATCGTGCTGTCCAAGCGGCCAGCGCAAATCGTGTCGCGCGTCGAAGTTCCGCTGTTCACCGAGCGCGATCTCAAGCTCAAGCTCAAGACTGAATTCCGCGACGTCGAGCAGCACCTCCTCGACCTTTTGTACCGCAAATAAATGACCGACAAACCCAAGCCGCCCTACACGCGATACGCCTTTCGTAACCCGTACAACTATGCGGTGATGGGCGGCTTCGCGTCGGCCGCAGCGCTGACCGGCAACTGGTGGCTGGGATTGGCCGGCGCCGGCGTTGAGGCGCTGTGGATGCTGTTCGCGCCCGACTCGCGGATTTTGCAAAAGACCTGGTTCGATCGCCGCCACGCCGAAGAGGAAAAGGTGCGGACGAACGCCGAGCTCGACGCCAAGTTTCGACTCCTGCCCGAGGCGTCGCGCACCCGCTGTCTGACGCTGCGCGAAACCAAGGAGCAAATCAACAAGCTGGCCGAGGAGAATCCATCATTCACTCAGGATTTGCTGTCGGGCGAGCTCAAGAAGCTGGACGATCTGGTCAATGGCTTCGTCGAGCTGTCGGTGACCGGCGCGCGCTATCAGGACTATCTGGCGTCGGTCAATCTCGACGGCATCGAGCGCGACATTCGACGCTACCAGGCGATCGTCGACCAATCCGAAGCGGCCAGCGATAAGCACTCTTTGGCGCAAAAGAACATTGCCGTGCTGCAAAAGCGAAAAGATAAATATGCGGAAATTAAAAACTATCTATCGTCTGCGCGCGGCCAGCTGGAGCTGATCGAAAACACATTTCGTCTTCTCGCCGATCAGATCGTCACGATGCGCTCGCCCAACGAGCTGTCCGGGCAGCTCGACGAGCTGCTCGATGGCGTCGAGGCCGTGCAGCAGACCACGCGCGAGACCGACCGGCTGCTGCAGGCCATTGAGCATTAGGTCTCGGCGAAGTGCCTATGCGCGCGTGGTCCATTGCGCTCGTTGTCTTGGTTGCGGCGGGCTGTTTCCATCCGGTCGAGCAGCACCCGTCGGCCAACTCATGGTCCGGCGCGGCGGCCTCGCCGAGCACGCACGTCACGGTCGACGACAAATCGGCTGAGCTGTTCAGGCCCTATGAGCTCGAAGGCACGTTCGTCCTTTGCGACGTCGCCGGCCGGCAGCTCATTGTGGTCAATAGCCCGATGGCTGCGCAGCGGTTCATTCCAGCGGCGACCTTCGAGGTGCCGGCCGCGCTGATCGCCCTGTCGACCGGCGCGATCGCCGAGAGCACGTCGGTGGTCTACAGCGGGAAATATTACCCGCGCGAAAGCTGGAATCACGATCAGACGCTCGGGTCGGCGCTGACCAACTCGGTCGATTGGTATTTCGAAGAGGTGCTACGCCGTGTCGGCCCCGAGCGACTGCAGGCGGGGCTCGGCCAGCTGGGCTATGGGAATCGCCTGCTTGCCGACGGTCCCGATGCGTTTTGGACGACCAGCGGGCTGCGCATCTCGCCGCTCGAACAGGTGGCATTCTTGCGCCGGATGGAGAGCGGCCAGCTGGCGATCTCGGCGTCGAGCGTGGCCACGGTCGAGCGCCTGTTGCCGGCCAAGGACGAAGACGCGGGCTGGTCGCTGCACGCCAAGACGGGGCTCGATTATCAGCGCGACATGGGTATCGGCTGGCTGGTTGGGTTCGTCGAACGGCGGGCCAAACCGAAGAGCGCCGAAGCGGCACCGAGCCCTGCGCCGGCCAGCCAGCGATGGGTGTTCGCGACGCTGCTGGTGGGTACGCGCGGCGATACCGAGCGCATGATTCCGCTGCGGCT
>JBBQIO010000210.1:0-6518 GCA_038325015.1 Polyangia bacterium | reverse complement strand
CGGCGCTGTGGCTTCTGTCGCCCTTGGGCTGCCAGCTCTTCGGGCTGGTCTTGATCGGTTTGTGGCTGCGCCGGCGACTGGGGCGGCGCGCGGCGAAGCGCCGGAGCGTCGCTGTCGGAGCGACGACATGAAGACGCTGATGACGATCCTCCTGGCGCTCGGGCTCGCGCCGTCGGCCTACGCCGATCTGGCGCCCGATTTCGGCGAGCCGGCACCGGTACGCCACGAGAGCTCTCGCTGGTTTCAGCTCGAACTCAAGTTCGGACCCTACTCGCCCAACATCGACGCCTCGCCGGGGCTGCATGGCCATCCCTTTGCCGAGGTCTTCGACACCGGATCGCACAAGGGGCGGCCGCCGGGTCGTTTGCTCGGCGGTGTCGAGCTCGACTTCGAGTTCTTCCACCGCTTCGGCACGCTCGCGGTCGGCGCCTATGCCGGCCTGACCCGCCGCAGCTCGCACGGGCTCGAATACATCATCAACCCCGGCGCGGCGCCGACGCCGTGCACCGCCGGCATCAACTGCGTCGCCTCGGGTGATACCACCACGCTCAACGTCGTGCCGCTGGAGCTCCTGGCGATCTATCGCTTCGACGTCTTGGCGCTCAAGTGGCACGTCCCGCTCGTGCCCTACTTCAAGGTCGGGCTGGCCTACTACATTTGGTGGATCGAAAACGGCGGCGGCGCCTTTTCCACCGCCACCTTCCCGGTCAGCGGCACGCCCAAGCAGTCGGCGTACGGCGGCACGTTCGGCTTTGTCTTGCGCCCCGGCATCTCGCTCTTGCTCGACGTGCTCGACCCACAGGCGGCACGCGCCATGGATACCGAGACCGGCATCAATCACAGCTACATTTTTTTCGAGCTCCACTACGCGGACATCACCGGGTTCGGTGCATCGAACAAGATGACGCTGTCGGACACGACCTTCGCCACCGGTCTGGCCTTCGAGTTTTAGAGCTCCCGTTCAAACGATGCGACGGCTGCGGCTGACGATCGAGTACGACGGCACCGACTTCTCCGGCTGGCAGCGGCAGGACAACGCACCGAGCATTCAAGCGACCATCGAGGACGCGCTCGGCAAGATGGTCGGCGCGCCGGTGATCCTCAAAGGCGCCGGCCGCACCGACGCTGGCGTTCACGCGCGCGGCCAGGTGGCGCACTTCGAAACGGCGGCCAGCATCCCCTTGCACGGCTTCCGGCGCGGGCTCAATTCCACGCTGCCGTCGAGCATCGCGGTGGTCGGCGTGACCGAGGCGGCGCCCGATTTCGACGCGCGCTTCTCGGCGCTCGGCAAGTGGTATCGCTACACCCTGTGGAATGCCGAGAGCCGCTCAGCGCTCGACGGTCGCTACGCCTGGCACCTGCGCGGAGAGCTCGACGTTGGAGCGATGCAGCAGGCCGCCGCCGCGCTCATCGGGCGCCACGATTTTGCCGCGTTTCGCGCCTCGGATTGCGAGCGCAAGACGACGGTGCGCAACCTCCACCGGCTGGACGTGCGCCGGCTCGGCGAGCGCGTCACCTTCGACGTCGAGGCCGACGCTTTCTTGAAGAACATGGTGCGCATCTTGGTCGGCACGCTGGTCGATGTCGGGCGGGCGCGCTTGACCGTCGCCGACGTGGCCCAGCTCTTGGTCGCGCCGGATCGTCGCCGCGCCGGCCCAACCGCGCCGGCCCACGGCCTGTGCATGATGGCCGTTCGCTATTGATGGCTGATATGCTGCGCGGCTCGTCATGAACCTGCGCAAGACGTACTTCATCCTGCCGAACCTGTTCACGCTGGCCAGCGTGTTCTCGGGTTTCTTTGCCATCACGCTGTGCTCGGGCCAGACCGACATCGATCACCTGTATCAAGCGGCCATCGCGATCTGCTTCGCCTTCTTTTTCGACATGGCCGACGGGCGCGTCGCGCGGCTGACCAAGACGCAGTCGGCCCTCGGGCTACAGCTCGACTCGTTGGCCGACGTCATCAGCTTCGGCTGCGCACCGGCGCTCCTGGTGTACAAGTGGGGGCTCGACCACTTTGGCCGCGCCGGCATCCTGGTCGCGTTTCTGTTTTGCGCAGCGGCGGCGCTGCGCCTGGCGCGTTTCAACGTCTTGGCCATGCAGCACGACAGCGCGCGACCCGGCAAGTTCATCGTCGGGCTGCCGGTGCCCGTGGCGGCCTCGGTGCTGGTCTCGATCGTGGTCTTGAATCACGACCTTGGCGGCTCGTTCGTCGACGTCGGGCAGCCGGCGCTGGCGCTCTTGGTCACCATTCTTTCGTACCTGATGGTCAGCCGCATCCGTTTTCGCTCGTTCAAGGATTTGCGGCTGTCGCGCCGCTCGCTGACCGGCGGGCTGGCCATCTTCGCGTTTACTGCCGTGGTGCTGTTGGCGCGGCTGCAAGCGGCGCTGGTGTTCGTGGTGCTGACGGCAGCGTATCTCGGTCTCGGTTTGGCCGAGGAGATCCTGTTTTACCGGCGGCGAAAAGAGGACGAAGCAGCGGGCCATGCGCCCGAGGCGCCGGCGCTGATCTCTGAGGGTGGCGCGCGGAACGACGAAGAGGTCCTCGCCGAGCTGGGTGCGTTTGACGAGGACGGAAGCGAAGCCTGAGGCGGCCGCCTCTTACTTCTTGGCGGTGAGCTTCGGCGCGGTGCTTTTGGCCGCCGCACGGCCGCCGTCGTCGAGCTCGACAAACAGCCCGTAGACCAGCGCCAGCGGCAGCGCCAAGGCCGGCCCGGAGTGCAGATCGATTTGGCCTAGGCCGCCGACGTGAAACGTCGCGAGTGGCAAAAAGTGCAGCCCGAGATAGCCCAGCCCGACGCAAATCGCGACGCCGATGATCACCTTGAGCGCGGGCGTCCACAGGGTCTCGGCTCGCCACGGCGGCTGCCCCGCGACCAATCCCACCAGCGCACCCACCGCCGCGAACGCGATCAACGCGATCGCTCCGGTCGGCAAGCCCAGCGTCGTCAGCTTGAGTGCCCCGAAGGCCACCAGCCCGCCAACGACCGCCCCTTTGATCAAGCCAATGATTGCACGCATCGAAGGCGTCTCCTTTTACTGCCGCTTCAGTATACCTCTGGCGAGGCCGACATATTCCCGTCGTGATCCGACTCCTAGATCTGTGTCACGAATTTGCCAAAACGCCAGCCGGTCCGAGCCGGGTCGCAGCCGAGTCCCAGCCGAGTTAGTGGAGAGCGGCCATCTCGGAGAGGCAGGGCGCGACCACATCGGCGAAGGCCGAGCGGCGGTCGTTGTCGAGCGGCGGGAGGCGGGGCGCTCGGGCTTCGAGCGGATCGATCGATGCGCCGGCTTGCAACAGTGTGAGCTGCAGCGACGGCTGTACGGCGCCGAGCCAGCCCAACGTCTGGCCGGCGCGAATCAGCTGGCCGTTGCGCAGGGGGACGTGGCGCGCCAGCCGGCGATATTGCGTCTGCATACCGTCGTCGTGCATGAGCGTCACCGGAGCACCCGCGCCAGCGCCCACGAAGGCCACTCGTCCGGCGCGCAGAGCGACGACTTCGGCGCCGGCCGGCGCGAAATACTCGACCCAGCGGCCCTGTGCAGTGACATGCAACAGCGGCGCGCGGTGGCGCTCTTTGGTCGAAGCCGCCGGATTGGCCGCAATCGGCGATTTGCGCCACAGCCGCTCGGCGCTCTCGCCATGCTCGGTGTAGTAGCCGCCAGCGAACCAGAACGCGCGTCGCGTCGACTCAGCGGTGCGCCCCACCCACTCGGCGCCGAGCACACGTCCGTAGCGGGCAAAGACGCCATCGAGAAATAGCTTCTCGACGACGACGGTGAAGCGGTCGGTCGGCTGCACGTCGGCGGGATAGTCGAGTTCACCGGCGAACACGTCGAGCAGCGTGCCGGCCAGCAGGGGACGCTCGCCGGCGCGCACGATCGCATCGGTCAGCGAGACGCCCACCGACGTCGACACTTCAGCGCGGCGTATGTCGAGCAGGCGCACATCGTGGGCCGCAGTGAACCCATCACCGGCGCGCTCGATGACCACGGCCAGGCGCTTGGAGCGCCGGATGGTCAGCGCATTGGCGCGCTCGGCGCTGTCGTAGCGCACCTCCCAACCGTCGCCCGGGAGGAGCGGAGCCTCGGGCTGGTGGGCGAAGAGCGCCTCGACCAGACGAGCGTCACGTGCGGCAAATCCGTGGCTCTGCGCCAGCGCGCCGAGCGACTCGCCCGCCCGTACGGTGCCCTCGCAGAAGCGCGCCTGTTCTTTGGTGTCGAGCTTGCGGGCCGGCGGGTGCGGGCTGGGCGCGACCAGCAGGAGCTGCGGCGAACGGGCCCGTGCCAAGAGGGTTTGCACCGAAGTGCCGTGGCGAAGAAAAATAAAATAGGTATTCAGTGCTATCAATAGGCCAAACGCCAAGCCGACGCGAAGACTGCCTTGCCAAGGGGAGGCCGGAGCGCGGCGTCGTTTACCGGAGGGCATGATGCTCCCTCGTGGCTATCACCGGCGGAGATCGGCCGCCAGTTTTTGACGACGATTATCGAACGGAGCGATATTCGAGCCGTGCATCAGGGCAAGAAGCGGGCTTTGCTCGCTTCGTCGGGCACCCGACATGCATCCAGCCGGCCGAACCAGCGCATGCGACGTTTCGCGATGAAATTATATAAAACGTTCATGAGCCATGTAGGCATAATACGAAATATAGACAGCCAATAAAATGCTCCGCCCATTTTAGATAGAATTCGAAATACCGCAGCCGAGCGTTGATAAACCCGCCGCTGCTCGCCCACTTGCTCGACGTAGATCATGGTATCGAACGCGCCCGGTGCGGTCCCAGTTTGGGCCACGATGGGCGCTGCTGTCGCCCCTTGCAGCGGCGCGAACTGGAGCAGCTTGCGTCGGTCGTGGCGCAAGATGAGCTGCACCGAACGATCGCACAGCCCACACTCGCCGTCGTAAAGGACCAGGTAGTGCCAGGCCGTCCCCTGCCCCGCCGTGGCCATCGCCATGGCAGCTCTGGTAATGCCACCGCGCTCCTCTGTCAATGGCTGCTATGTTGTCGCCATGTCGCCCATTTTCGGCTCCAGTCGACGCACGTTTCTCGCCGCGACGGGAGCCACTCTCGTCGGTGCGGGGGCCGCGCTCGCCGCGCCCGCCAAGGAGCGCCTTTGGCCCGCCAAGAAGCACGGCCCCGACGATGACGTGTCGCCGACCGAAGATCTGATGCGCGAGCACGGCGTGCTGCGCCGGGTGCTGCTGGTCTACGAAGAGCTCATCCGCCGCATCGACCTGCGCCGGGACTGGCGGGTCGACCTCTTGGCCAACTCGGCCGCGATCATCCGCAATTTCATCGAGGACTATCACGAACGCGACGAGGAGCAGTACCTGTTCCCGCGCTTCAAAAAGGGTACGCCGCTCGGTGCGCTGGTCGCGGTGCTCACCGAGCAACATCAGGTCGGCCGGCGCCTGACCGACCAGCTCATCGCCGTCGCCCGCCTGTCGACCATGGCCACCAACGACGGCCAAGTGCAGGCGCGCACCTGCATGCAGCAGTTCATTCACATGTACGAGCCGCACGCGGCGCGCGAAGATACGGTGCTGTTCCCGGCGTTTCGCGCCCTGGCCAGCGCCAAGGAGCTCGACGAGCTGCAGGTGCTGTTCGAGAAAAAAGAGGACGAGCTACCGCATGGCGGCTTCGAAAAGGTGCTGGGCGATGTCGGCGCCATCGAGCATGAGCTGGGCATCGACGACCTGGCCTCGATGACTCCGACGCTGCCGCCGGCGCCGCGCAAATGAGCGTCCGCCATTCGTTCTTCGCCCCCACGGCACGCGGCACCGAGGCCACGCTGGCCGCCGAGCTGACCTCGCTCGAGCTCGACGACGTGGTTGCGGCGCACGGCGGGGTCGCGTTCTCGGGCATTCTCAGAGACGGCCTGCGCGCCTGCCTCTGGTCGCGCGTCGCCAGCCGCGTCCTTTTGAAGCTCGGCTCGTTCGATGCGCCCGACGCGGACGCGCTGTACGCCGGCATCTCGGCCATCGACTGGAGCCTGCACCTCGGGCCGGATCAGACGCTGGCCATCGACTTTACCAGCGTGCGCTCGCAGATCGCGCACACCCAGTTCGGCGCGCAGCGCACCAAAGATGCCATCTGCGACCAGCTGCGCGACAAGACCGGGCGTCGGCCCGATGTGCAGCTGCGCGACCCCGACATCCAGCTCCACGTGCACGTCGGCAGCAACATCGCCGAGGTGAGCATCGATCTGAGCGGGTCGAGCCTCAATCGACGCGGCTATCGGCCGGCGGCCTCGCGCGCCAGCGGCCTGCCCGGCGGCACTCCTGCGCCGCTCAAAGAGACGTTGGCCGCCGCCATGCTGCTGATTGCCGACTGGCCGGCGCGCGCTGCCGACGGGGCACCGTTTTGCGATCCATTGTGCGGCTCCGGAACGCTGCTCGTCGAGGCCGGATGGATCGCCGCCGACATGGCACCGGGCCTGTTGCGCCGTCGCTGGGGCTTTACCGCATGGCGCGGCAATGACGCCTCGATCTGGCCCAATCTAGTGCGCGATGCCGA
>JBBQIO010000209.1:0-6569 GCA_038325015.1 Polyangia bacterium | reverse complement strand
GAGGCCAAGGCCTGGGTGCTGCGCATATTCATCGACAAGCCCGGCGGCGACGGACGCGACGTCTCGCTCGACGTCTGTGCCGACATCAGTCGCGAGCTTTCCACAGTCCTCGATGTGGCGGATCTGATCGGGCCGGCTTATTCCCTGGAAGTCTCCTCCCCCGGTCTCGATCGACCGGTTCGTCACGAGCGCGATTTCGCCCGCTTTGTCGGTCGCAAAGCCAAAGTCCGCACGCGCCACCCGGTGACCGGGGCGAGCGGCGAGCCACGACGCAATTTTTCCGGTGTGCTCGTCGGGGTCGCCGCGGGCAAAGTCAAGATCGACGTCGGTGATCGCGAGTTCGAAGTGCCGGTGGACGACGTCGAAAAGGCGAATCTGGTTTACGAGTTTTAGGCGGCTGGGCAGCGTACGCACCCTTCTTCGAAGGACGGAGTAAACGATGCAACCGAATCTCACGATGGTTCTCGAGCAGGTCGGCAAGGACAAGGGGATCGAAGTCAAGATCCTCCTACAGACGCTGGAGCAGGCGATCCTCACCGCGGCCAAGAAGGTCTTTGGTCTGCATCGTGAGCTCGAGGCCCAGTACAACGAGCAGATCGGCGCGGTCGATCTGTTTCAGATCTGCTACGTCGTCCCGGGCCCCGAGAACGGTGGCGCCGAAGCCGCGCCCGGCCGTGAGATCACCAAGACGGCCGCCGAGGCCAACGGGCTCGAAGCCGAGCTCGGCGACGAGCTCCTGTTCCAGATTTTTTATCGCGAAGAGGACGGCGATCGTGCGGCCGAGCAGGAGGACAAATACGCCAACCTCCTCGACCTGCGCGACACCATCAAGCTGTTCGGCCGCATCGCCGCGCAGACCGCCAAGCAGGTCATCATCCAGCGCATGCGCGAAGCCGAGCGCGAGAACATCTACAACGAATACAAAGACCGCAAGGGCGAGCTGATCTCGGGCACCGTGCGGCGCTTCGAGCGCGGCAATCTCATCGTCGAGATCGGCCGTCATGAAGCCATCCTGCCGGTCCGCGAGCAGGTACCGCGCGAGTCCTACCGCGCCGGCGATCGCATCACCGCGTACTGTGCCGACGTCGAGAAGAACGCCCGCGGGCCGCAGATCGTGCTGTCGCGTACCCACAAGGGGCTGCTGGAAAAATTGTTCGAGCAAGAGGTCCCCGAAATCTACGAAAAGATCGTGCGCATCGAGTCGTCGGCACGGGAGCCGGGGGCGCGGGCCAAAATCGCCGTTGCCAGTCGTGATCGCGATGTCGATCCGGTCGGCGCGTGCGTCGGCATGAAGGGCTCGCGCGTCCAGGCCGTGGTGCAGGAGCTGCGCGGCGAGAAGATCGACATCGTTCCCTACTCGGAGGATCCGGCGCGCTTCGTGTGCAACGCCATCGCTCCGGCCGAGGTTTCCCGCGTCGTCATCGACGCCGAGACCCACACCATGGAGCTCATCGTTCCCGACGACAAGCTGTCCTTGGCGATCGGCAAAAAGGGGCAGAACGTACGCCTCGCGTCGCAGCTCACTGGCTGGCGCATCGACATTCATTCGGAATCCAAGGTGCGCGAAGTCGAAGAGCAGGCGCGCCGCTCGATGAGCGAAATCGACGGCAGCTCCGACGAGCTGGCGCAGACCCTGTTCAAGCTCGGCTGGCGCTCGGCATCGGATGTCGCGGGCGCCAAGGTCGAAGAGCTGGGCGGCGTGCCCGGCGTCGGTGGCGAGGCCGGTGCGGCTCGTCTCAAAGAGGCCGCTGGCCGCCAGGTCGAGGTCGAGAAGCAGCGCCGCGCCGAGGCCGAAAAGCGCGCCGCCGAGCGCGCCGCGCACGAAGCCGAAGAGGCCAAGAAGTCGGACGACGAGCGCTTTTTGTCGGTCGAGGGCATCACGCCCGAGCTGATCCCGACCCTCAAATCGGCCGGCTACTTGACCGTGCATAAACTTTCGGCGGAGTCCGATGTGGCGCGCCTGGCTGAGGCGCTCGGCAACTCAGTCGAAGAGGCCACGCAGCTCCGTCGGGCGGTCAAGCACTACCTGGGCGAGCCCGAAGGCGCCGAGGCGGGAGCCTGAGCCTGCTGATTTTCGTTCATGGCAACGACGGGTCCCAAGCGCACCTGCGTCGGCTGCCGCCGCGTGGCGCCGCAACGGGAGCTCGTGCGCCTGCGCGCCGACGGGGTAGGGCGGCTCTACGCCGATCCTTCCGGCCGACGGAGCGGGCGGAGCGCGTACATTCACTGCGACCGGAGCTGCGCGCAGCTGGCGGTCCGCGGCGCGTTTGCCAAATCGTTGCGGCGACGACTCCAACCGCTCGACGTCGAACGGCTATGGTCTTTGATCGACAGTTCGGTTACACCCTCGGGCACGGCACGTCCCGGAAACACCTAGTGAAACACAAGAAGGCGAGCGCATGAACAGTGGTGAGCGGCTAATGGGTCCCGGTTCGCAGACGACACACCCGACACACGCACCCTCGGGGACACCCCCCGCGGAAGTGCCCGGCAAGGTGCGTCTGTACGAAGTCGCCAAGGATCTGGGACTGACCAACAAAGATCTCGTGACCAAGGTTCGCGCCTTGGGCATCGAGGTCAAGAACCACATGTCCAACCTCGACGTCGACGACGTGGCGCGCGTGCGCCGCGCGATGGACAAAGAGCGTCAGGCTAATCTCGTCGAGGAGCGGTTGAGCTCAACGGTCATTCGCCGGCGCTCCAAAGACGGTGGCCGTCCGCCTGAGCGCACCGAAGTCGCGGCCGAGCCGGCCCGTGCGCAGACCGACGCCGTGTCGACGCGGTCCGGCAGCGTGCCGCGCGATGAGGTCGCCGAGACGCCGGAAGTCGCCGAGCCCACGCCGGTGCGCCGCCGAGCCCCAGAGCCGGAGCCCGAGACGCACGCCAAGGCGCACATCGAGCCCCAGACGACCGCGCTAGAGGCTGCGCCGGCCGCGGCACGGCCAAGCACGCCCGGCGAGCTGGCTCCCTTCGTGCGTCGCACGATCGAGCTGCCGCGCTCGACCACGGCACGCTTCGAAAATCGCAACGCACGCGCCGCTGAGCAGCGCACGGTCGTCGAGGTGCGCAGCCGCGTGCCGGACATGTCCTCCGTCGCCGCGAGGAGCGATGCACCCCCGACCGTCGCTCCGGTTGGAGTCGACGCTGGCGCCACTGCCGGCGCCGAGGGCGCAACGGTCCCGAGCGTTCCGGCCAAGCCCGAGCCCGTCAAGTACGGCCCCACCGGTCGCGTCATTGAGCTGCCGGTGCAGCGCTACGAGATTCGCCAGGCGGATCCGAGCAACCGCTTCACCAACACGCGCAGCCCGCAGGTCATCCCGGGTCAGCGCCGTGACACGCGCACCAGCCCGCAGGATCGCTATGCCCAGGCGCGCAAGAAGCAGGCGCCGCAAAAGGGCAAGCAGAAGCAGACGCAGATCACGACGCCGGCGGCGCACAAGCGCGTCGTCAAGATGGACCACACCATCTCGGTCGCCGAGGTCGCCAAGCAGATGGGCGTCAAGGCGCCCGACGTTCTGAAGAAGCTGTGGTCGATGGGTATGACGGGCATCATGCTCAACAACGCCATCGATCAGGACACGGCGACGCTCTTGGCGTCGGAGTTCGGCTTCGAGGTCGAGTCGACGGCGTTCAAAGAGGCCGAAGTCTTCGCCCTGACCGAGGACAAGGCCGAGGATCTGGTCGAGCGCGCGCCGGTCGTCACCATCATGGGCCACGTTGACCACGGCAAGACGTCGCTGCTAGACGCCATTCGCGACGCCAATGTCGCGGGCGGCGAAGCGGGCGGCATCACGCAGCACATCGGCGCCTACAAGATCACGGGGCCGGCTGGCAACGAGGTCGTGTTCCTCGATACGCCGGGCCACGAAGCGTTCACCGCGATGCGCGCCCGTGGCGCCCAGGCGACGGACATCGTCATCCTGGTGGTCGCGGCGGACGACGGCGTCATGCCGACGACCATCGAGGCGCTCAACCACGCCAAAGAGGCGGAGGTCGTGATCATCGTCGCGGTCAACAAGATCGACAAGGCGGGCGCCAATCCCGAGCGCGTCCGGCAGCAGCTATCGGACCACGGCCTCATCCCCGAGCAGTGGGGCGGCAACACGATCTACGTCGACGTCTCGGCGCGGACCAAGGTCGGTATCGACGTGCTCCTGCAGATGATTGCGCTCCAGTCCGAAGTGCTCGAGCTGCGGGCCAACCCGAACAAGGCGGCGCGCGGCACGATCATCGAGGCCAAGCTCGACCGCAACCGCGGCCCGATGGCCACGGTGCTGGTGCAGGACGGCACGCTGAAACTGGGCGACACCGTGGTCGCCGGCGAGTTCGTCGGCAAAGTGCGCGCCATGCTCGACGACAAGGGGCGCAATCTAACCGAGGCCGGCCCGTCGACGCCGGTCGAGCTGCTCGGCCTGGGCGGCGTTCCCGACGCGGGCGAGGGCCTCAACGCCGTCTCCGACGAGAAGCAGGCCAAAGATCTCGTCGAGCACCGCCGAACGTCGCGCCGCAGCAAAGAGCTGGCAGGCACCTCGCGCGTCACGCTCGAAAACATCCTGCAGAAGATCAAAGACGGCGCCGTCAAAGAGCTCAAGGTCGTTCTGAAGACCGATGTGCAGGGCTCGTCCGAAGCGCTCAAGAGCTCGCTCGCGGGGCTTTCGACCGACGCCGTCAAAGTCGACGTCATCTCGGCGGGCGTCGGCGGCATCACCGAATCCGACGTCAATTTGGCCAAGGCCGGCAATGCGATCATCGTCGGCTTCCACGTCCGCCCGGCGGGCAAGGCGCAGCAGTTGGCCGAGCAAGAGGGTGTCGATATCAAGCTCTACGACATCATCTACGAGGCGCTCGACGACGTGAAAAAGGCCATGGTCGGTCTGCTCGCGCCGGTGCGCCGTGAAAAGCCGATGGGCAAAGCCGAGGTCCGCCAGACCTTCACCATCCCGAAGCTCGGCACCATCTGCGGCTCGTTCGTCACCGAAGGCGTGGTGCGCCGCAACGCGCAGGTTCGCCTGGTGCGCGACGCGGTGCAGATCTACATCGGCAAGATGATCTCGCTGCGCCGCTTCAAGGACGATGCGCGCGAAGTCGAGAAGGGCTACGAGTGCGGCATCGGGCTCGAAGGCTTCAACGATGTCAAAGAGGGCGACATCATCGAGGCCTACGAGATCGAAGAGATCGCCGCAACGTTGTAGTTGACCCCATGGTCGTCGGAGTCTGCAGAATCACCCTCTCGTTGCCCGGCAGCCAATCGCTCAAAGACAAGCGCTCGGTGCTCAAGCGCATCAAGGATCGCGTTCACAACAAGTACAACTGCGCCATCGCCGAGGTCGGTCTCGGCGACGAGTGGCAGGACGCCGAGATCGCTTTTTGCGTGGTCTCGAACGAGCACGGCTTCACCCAGTCGATGGTGCAAAAAATACTCTCCTTCATCGAGGATCTGGCGCTCGCCAAGATCGTCGACGACGAGCAGGACTACGTCAGCTACGGCGACGAGCTCGACTCGTCGGGCGGCTACGCGCACTGGGAGCCGAACGAGGCCTCACCGCCGCAGCCGGCCAAGCGCCCGACCGGCCCGACCGGCCGACCTGGCGCCCCGGGCGCGCGGCCGAGCTACCCGGTTCGCCGTCGCTGACGAAAAAGGAATGTGGTGACATGGGACAACGAGCCGAGCGCGTCGCGCGCATGATTCAAGAGGAGCTGGGGGGCCTTTTACCGGGGGTCAAAGATCCGCGCGTCTCGGAGGCCGGGCTCATCACCATCACCAAGGTGCGCGTCTCGGACGACCTCAGCGTGGCCAATATTCTGGTGACGCTGCACGGCGGCACCCCCGAGCAGCTCAAGAGCCTCTTGGCCGGCTTGCACTCGGCGCGCCCCTTTTTGCAGCGCGCGCTGGGCAAGAACCTGAGCGCCAAAAAAATCCCCGAGCTGCGCTTTCGCAGCGACGAGACCGACGAGCGTGCCGGCAAGATCGAGGCGCTCCTGGCGGAGATTGCACAGGAGCGCAAGCCATCGTCTTGACCTGGTCGGCGGCGCTCGATGAACTGGTCGAGATCATCCGCAGTGGACAGCGCTTCTTGGTCACCGGACACGCGCGCCCCGACGGGGACGCGCTCGGCTCGATGCTGGCCACCGGGCGTGCCCTGCGCGCGCTCGGCAAAGAGGTGGTGCTGTACAACCGCGATCGCGCGCCAGCACGGCTGGCGTTCTTGGCCGGCGCCTCCGACGTGCAGACCAAGATCGCAAGTAGCGCCCGCTTCGACGCGACCCTGATCCACGATTGTGCGCAGCTCACTCAGGTCGGCGAGCTGCCGCCGCGCGAGCGGACCGGCAAAGTCATCCTGCTCGATCATCACCTGGCCGGCGACGCCGCGGTGCCGGTCGATCTGGTGGTGCGCGATTCGACGGCCTCGGCCGTCGGCGTGCTGGTCGGACGCCTCGTGGCGCGGCTCGGCGTGGCGCTCGACCGCCCGATGGCCGACGCGCTGTGGTGCTCGCTGGTGTCGGATACCGGTTGGTTTCGCTATCCGGCGACGGACCTCGAAACCTTCGACCTCGCGCGCGCCTGCATC
>JBBQIO010000208.1:0-6600 GCA_038325015.1 Polyangia bacterium | reverse complement strand
CCAGATCTTCGAACGCTCGCCGCACCAGCTCGGGGCCAACGCCGCGCTCGCCGTCGAACATGCGGCGTGCGCCTTCGAGGGCATAGCGCGAAAACACGCCCACCGTGACGATGAATCGCCATCCGGTGTCAGCGGCGATGGCGAACGCGTGCATCCCACCGAGGAGGAGAATGACGATCACGGCGGCTACCACGCCCAGGATCAGGGCTGCCAGATTCGGCCCACCCAGAAGGCTCAGCAAATCGACCGGCATCATGGGCCGCGGCTCTCACGCATCTCGACGGCGAGCCGAGCCGCCGAAGGAGTGCGTGGCTGCACACGCGCCGGGGGTCGTAACTCGATGCCATGTCGCAAAAACAGACCGGTCAAAAGATCGTGGCTGGCGTCGAGCGCGGCGCCGACCTGCGCGTAGCCGTGCTGCGCGGCGCGGTTCTTCGACCAAAAATTGAGCGCACCCATCTGGAAAAATGCGTAGTCGTCCTCGGCCGGCTCGATGAACACGATGTCCGCCTTGACGTTCGGATCGTGAAACAAGAGCTCCTTGGCGATCGACAGACGCGCGCCGATGAGAGTGCGCATCGATTGCGACGCGATGGCCAACGGGCCGTGCTCGGCGAGCGAGCGCCCGGCGCGGTCGTAGCGAATGTGGGTGAACGGGTTGTAGCAAACCACCAGCGAGCAGCCCTTCTCGACGGCCACTCGGACGTTGGCCGTGCGCATCAGCCCACCGTCGGCCAGATCGAGATGGCCGGGCTCGCCGAGGCAACCAGCGAGGGGATTGTCGATGCGCATCGGCCGGTACCACAGCGGCAGCGCGCACGAGGCGGCGATGGCCTCGGAGATCGGCACCTTGCCGTACGGCTCGTCGTGGCCGAACACGATCAAGCGGCCGCGGTTCAGGTCGGTGGCGGTCAGATAGAGCTCGCGTCCGGTCTTTTTGACGGCGGCGGCGAAGTCGTCGGCGATGCCCGCCTTGGCCATGTTGCGCCGCAAATAGTCGGCGAGCGCGCGCGGATCGAACAGGCCGGCCGGAAGCAGCCGAGACGTGGCGTCGACCATGCGCGCCAGCGTCTGGCCGACGGTGAAGCGGCCACCGAGCGCGGGGTTGGTGGCGCCCGAGAGCCAGTTGGAGACGAGCTCGTTTTGCCGCGCGAAAAAACCCATCAGGCGGCGCGGCACGGCGCTCAGGTCGGGGCGCATGAAATGCCAGGCGCGAAAACTTTCGTAGACGTCGCTGTTGCCGCTGATGATCTTGAAAATCTCGTCGGGCGCAATTCCTGCCGATAGGACCGCTGCGAGCATGCTGCCGGCCGAAAGGCCGACGAAGACGTCGAAGTCGTTCAGGCCGAAGGGTTGCCAGCCGCCGCCCGGGCGCTGCCGCCGCACGAGAGCTTCGTCGAGCGCGCGCAGTCCGCCCGCCTTGAACGCACCGCCGGCCACGGCGCCGCCGGCCAGGACGATGCCGACTTTGTCGCTCTTGCCGACTGCACGCGCGACCTCGGGGTCGAGCTTTTGGATGACGGTGATTCCGCGGTGCTTGAAAAAGCGCGGGCTGAAGGCCATGGCTGGCCAGCATACTACGTCACCCGAGAAGGAGACCGCAGCCTTCGACGCCGAGCGCGGCGGCACGGCCCTGGTAGCGTTCGATGAGCCACTCTGCGAGGTCGGCAGCGCCGCTGACGTGAGTCCCCATGTGGCGACAGAAGCGCACGCACTCGGCAACCAGGCTCGGCGAGGTCGCGTCGCGGAGCGGGCCGGCGACGAAGGGGAGCGCCCAGGCGGACGCGACAAACGGCAGCGCGCTCAGGCCTTCGTCGGGACGGACCCAGCGGTCGAGCTTCCCGAAGATCGCAGTCGCGCTGCCGAGGTGGTGCGCCTCGCCGGTGATCGCGAATGCGGCGAGCGCTGCCCGACCGAGCGCGATGAGGTCGGCGAGCCAGTCGACGGTACCCTGCCTGTCGCTGCGATGGTGCAGCGGCCCGCCGCCCGCATCATCGACGAGAGCATAGAGCCGGTCGAGCGCGCACAAACCGGCGCTCTCGGCTTCGGCGGAGCGGCGAGTGTCCTGGCACCCCAGAAGCGCGCGCGCCAGCGACGCGGTCCCATCGATCGCCATCACTGCATCGACCGGCGGGTGGCTGCGCCGGGCTTGCGCCGCCGCTAGCCCCGCTCGCGCGGCTGCGATGTGGCGCTCGACCTCGTCCTGTGTGATCCCGAGCTCGATGGCCAGCGCGCCGGGCGTGGCAGCCGCATAGAGCACGTTGCGCGTTGGATTCGAGGGCAGCTCGCCGCGGCCGTACAGGTCGAAGTAGCGCTGCGCCACCGGCCAAGACTCGGGCGCCACCGCGTGGCGCGCTTCTGCTTCGGTGAACGTGTAGAAGCCGGCGTGATCGTAGGGGCCACTGTCGGCATCGACGCCGGAGGCAAACGTGCCGTCGTCGAGCCGCAGCCGATCGAGACAGAAATCGACGACCTCATCCTGCAGCGTGCGCAGACGCGGATCGGCAAAATCGCGCAGCGCCCAGCCTAGCCCGTCGAGCGCGGCGGCCTGATCGCAGGCGCGCTTTTCGTACAGCGGTACTACCCAGCGCTCGTCGACCGATGCGGCGTGCACGCCCCCGCCGAGCGGATCGAATAGGCCGCCCCCGGCCACTGCGGTCAACGTCCGCTCGACGAACGCGCGATCGCTGTCGTGGAGAAATTCGAGCGCCGCCCAGGGCAAGAGCTTGGGGGTCGGCAAAAACCCGCCGAGCCGTGGATCACGCCGTCGGTCGAGCGCCTGCCGGTGCTCCTTGCGGTTCGCCTCGTCCCACACCACTGCCAAAGGCGCCCATACGCCGTCGAGGCGCGAATCGGATGGGTCGAGGTAGGCGCTGACGGCGAGCGGCGTTCCGGTCGGTGACAAGAGCGCCCACAGCGGCCAGCGCGGCGTGCGCTGCCGGGCCAGAGTCTGCAGCGCCAGATCGACGTCGGGCTGCACATCCGCGTCGACGCGGACCGCGCGAAACCGCGACAGAGCGCGCGCCCGCGCTTCGTCATCGAGCTGCTCGTCGAGCACGTGGCAGGCGTGGCTCAGACGGCTGCCACACAGGACAAGGATGGACCGCCCGTCGGGCGCGGCGAGCGCCGCAGACAAAGACTCCCACTGCACAGGCTGATGCACGCCGCGTTCGACGAAGCTCGGCGCTACCGGTGCCCGCATTTTGGGATGCTACCATCGGCGTCATGGCGAAAAAGGGCGAGCCGCCACCCAAGGAGTTCCGCAACAATCCCTTTGCGGCGCTCAAAGGCAAGGTCAGCGTGCCGGTGGCGGCAGCGGTCACGCGCATGGTCAAACCGCCCGCCCCGGTAGCGCCGCCGTCGCCGCCGCCCAACGAGCAGGACCTGTTCAACGACGAGATGGCGGGCGTGGCCAAGCTGGGCGACGATCCGCGCGGTCGCCTGGGCGCGCCCGAGCCGTCGGCGGCGATCCGGCCGCGGCAGCGCCTTTCGGAGGAGGCCGAGGCCTACGCGATGCTGGCCGATCTGGTCGACGGCACCGGTCCGTTCGACATCAGCGACAGCGACGAATTCATCGAGGGGTTAGGCCCCGGGGTCGACCGGCGCCTCCTCCGCAAGCTGCGCCGCGGCGACTACTCGGTGCAGGCGCACATCGATCTTCACGGACTGACCAGCGACGAAGCGCACGGCGAAGTGCAAACCTTCGTCGCCGCCGCGCAGCGCGATTCCAAGCGTTGTGTATTGATAGTTCACGGACGGGGAATGCACTCCAAGGAAGGAATTCCGGTATTGAAAGAGCGCCTGAAAATATGGCTGACGCGGGGCCGCGTCGGCCGCTCGGTGCTGGCCTTTGCCACCGCACGCCCGACCGACGGCGGCGCGGGCGCGGTCTATGTCTTGTTGCGCCGCGCCGAGTAGCGTTTATCGAGGCTCTGTCGTTGATCGGCTCTCGTCAGCCCAATCCTCAGAACTCAGTCGCGTTCAGACGGCTAGCACGCTTGTCCGCACGTCCATTTGCCGTTGCCGCAGTTGGTCGCGCCGCCGGCATCTCCAGCCTCACAGGTCACGTCACAGGAGCCAACACCGGTGCACGAAACCGCGCAGCTGCCGGTGCAGCTGATGCTGCACGCCCCCACGCTGGTGCATGAAGCGACGCCGTGGTCGCCGAGCGTCGCGGTACAGTTACTGACGCTGGAGCAATCGTAGCTGCTGTTGGCGCCGGCCGTCACGGCGCAGGTGGGTGCGCTCGTGCAGCTCGCCACGCAGCTGTCGCCGCAGGTCGTAGCGCAGCCGCTCGTGCTGCCGCACATGCTGGTGCAGTGGCCCGCGCATCGCGTCTCGCATGCGTTGCCGTTCGAGCAGGCGAGGCTGCATGGCTCGACGGCGCAGTCGATCTTGCAGTCGTTGCCAGGCTGCCCGTTGGGCAGGTTGCTGCCGTCACAACTACAATGATTGCCGCGGCAGTAGCCGGGGCTGGCGCAACCGCTGCCGAGCACGGCCCAAGCGGCAAAAGCAACATAGCGCAAGAATCGAATCGTCGGCATGGTAGCCACAGAATGCACGCCATGGACCAAGGAGCTTCATGACGAACCCGACGCCGACCGAAGCTGCGACCCCTGCCGCCGAGCAGCTGAATGACGAATTTCATGCGCTCTACGATGGGGCGACGGCACACGCCGAGCGACACGCGCCGATCATCGTCTTGCTCGCCGACTCGCTTATTCTATTCCGCGGCGATCAGCGCAGCGAGCATCGCTTCACGCCCGCTCGTTTTCATCTTCTGAAGACGGCGGCACATGCGCCGGTGGCGCTCTACGCGATTGTGTCAGGGTTGGGGCGCACCGACCGGGAGCCCGCGGAGATGTCCAGCGCGCTCCACCGTTTGGCCGACGCGATCGATCGCGCATCGGTGCAAATCGAGGGCACGTCCGAGCCGGCCGATGACGATCTGCGACCGCTGCTATTGGCGACGCGCGCGCTCGTCGCAGAAGCGCTGAGCGGCTCGATTTCGTCGGCCCGGTTAGCCGAGGCGGCGCGCAGGCTCGGTCCGCAGATGTTGCGCGTCACCGCGCAGGCCACAGCGCTCCAACTCGCCGCCCTTGACGCGGTCGTCGACGAGCGTCTGAGCCTTTTGACGCCGGAAGAAAAGCACGGGCTTCAGGTCGTCGTTGCGGGCGCGCATCAAGCCCGGCAGCGCAGCTTGGGAATGCTCTACTTCCAAAAGCGCTTCGGCGAAGCCCCTGGACAGGAACTGCGTGTCACGTACGCCGAGGGCGTCGAAGACGAAAGTGAAGCGGTTGGGCTGGTCGGAAAGCGCCGCGTCGACCGGGCGCTGGCCAAGGCCTTTTTTGGCGATGCCAAGCGGCTGCAGCGCGACATTCTGGGCGACGCCGCAGCCGCGCTGCTGAGCACGACCGAGCTCGAAGCGATATAGCCTTACTGCGCAGCGCCACCTGCGACGGCGACCGCATGCCCCTCAACACAGGAGACCACCAGCGCAGAGGCTTGGGATAGATTCTATTGTCAGAGGTCTGAGTCTATCCCGGTGCTCGATTGCGTTGACCAAGCGAGGGCGAGAATGACGAGACGAATCGCGAGCGCGCCCGGACAATGGAATTCGAAGGACGACACCAACACGACGACGGCGATGTTCGGCCCCGCCGAGAGCCTGCTTCCCCTCTTTGGACTTTCGCCCGCGCCGTCGAAATGAAAGCCACGACCGCGATCGTTGCGCGGGTCCATGGCGCGACGTGGTCGGGGGAGTTACAGCGTTCGCCTTGGCGACGATCCGATCGAGCGCGTTTAGTCGTCGTCCGTCATCTGGAGCTTGGCCAAGACTCCCGCGTCGTCGAGCGTGGTCGTATCGCCCTTGACCGTGCCGCCCGTCGCAATCTCCTTGAGCAGGCGGCGCATGATCTTTCCCGATCGCGTCTTGGGCAAAGCGTCGGTGAAGCGAATCTCCGACGGGCGAGCCAGCGCGCCGATCTCCCGAGTGACATGCAAAAGCAGCGCGTCCTTCATCGCCGCATCGGTCGCGCGCCCCTCTTTGACGGTCACGAACGCCACCACCGCCTGCCCCGTCAGCGCGTCTGGCCGCCCCACCACCGCTGCCTCGGCGACGTCGGGATGGGCCACGATCGCGCTCTCAATCTCCATCGTCCCCAAGCGGTGGCCGGACACGTTGATCACGTCGTCGACCCGCCCCATGACCCAAAAATAGCCATCTTGATCACGCCTTGCCCCGTCGCCGGCAAAGTACAGCGGTCGTCCCTCGGCGTCGTTGATCTCGGAAAAATAGCTCTTGAGGTAGCGCGCGTCGTCGCCCCACAACGTGCGCAGCATCGACGGCCACGGCCGGCGGATCACCAGATAGCCCCCGACATCCGCCGGAAGGCTACGCCCGCTTTTGTCGACCACGTCGGCAAAAATCCCCGGCAGCGCCTGTCCGCACGATCCAGGCTTGGTCGGCGTCGCGCCCGGCAAGGGCGAGATCATCATCGCGTCGGTCTCGGTTTGCCAGTAGGTGTCGACGATCGGACAGCGATTGCCCCCAATATTTTCGCGGTACCACATCCAGGCTTCGGGATTGATCGGTTCCCC
>JBBQIO010000207.1:0-6600 GCA_038325015.1 Polyangia bacterium | reverse complement strand
AGGCGGAGAAACTGCTCCACAGTGAGGGCGTTCCAGTCGAAGCCGCTGAAATCGGCCGCGTGCGCCTGAAAGTAGCTGACCTCGGCGGCGCTGAGGCTGAAGCCGTTGACCAGGACCGCGGTGCGGTGGAGCTTCACCACGATGTCGCCGATGCCTTGCCAGGAATCGTCCGGCAAGATCGCGGAGGCGGGAATCTGCGCGCGCGGCGCGGTCGCCGTCTTCCACTCGAGTTGGTCGACGAAGTCGTGGCTGGTGGCCTCGACGTGATAGGGGACGCCGATCTTCAGGTGCGCCGGATCCGTCAACCACACGTTGTTGGGATCGTCCTGCTGGTGGAACACATAGCTCTTGCCGTCGATGACGATGGGATCCGGCAAGAGGTCCTGCGTGGCGATGAACGTGTAGTCGGCGTCCGCGGTGGGGATGAGATAGCCGCTCCACGGGCCGGGCCCGGGCGCGGCGGGTTGCAGATTCCGCAGAACCTCCATCGCGGGCTGCGGCGGCGTTCCCTCTTTGAGGATGTCCGAGAGCAGCGCGGCGGTGACGTCGTCGGCCAGGCTCGCGGTGCCCGAGGTGGTGTCGACGATCAACCGATCTTGTAGAACCCGCCGCAGATACGGCAGGAAGAATTGCAGGAAGTATGCTCGCTTGCCGGGCGCGGTATTCGGATCGGGCTGAGTCGGATCGAGGTCGGAGGCAGGGATGACCACGTCGCCCGCCAGCAGGTGATTTTTCGCCTGGACGGGATCGGCGAACGCGCCCGAGAGCGCGTCGTGATAGAGGCCGTGGAACAGCCGCTCGGCCTGCGTCTGGAGGCGGTCGAGGGCCGCCGACCACGTGCCGGCGCCCGCGAGATTCTTGGCGGCGGTGAGCTCGGCCGCGGTGAAGACACCGGTGACCTGGACGCTGCCGTCCACGTCGAAGTATTTGAGCTTTCTCGCCAGGGTCGCCCGCACCGCCTGCGGAGCGGACTGCACGTTGATGGTCAGGTTGACCGGCGCGTTGGTGGAGTAGACGGTAGTTCCCTCGAGCACGCCCATGATCTGCTGGACGGTCGCGGCCTCGAAGATCAGGCCGGCGCTGCTCCGCACCAGATCGGAAGTGGCCGCATCCGTCGGGGCCAGATCCGGGTGCGCTTCATTGATGTCGTGGATGCCGTCGCGCAGCGTGCGCGTGGTCTCGAGAATGATCTTGAGCGTCGGAGCCAGCGGGTGCGCCGGATCTTCGTCACCACGGAGCGCGAACGCCACCTGGCCGAAGGTGAGGCCCGCGTCCTGGATCTTTCCCCAGGTCTTCAAGAGACCGAGCAGGTGGTCGGCGTCCTGAAACGGATTGCCGAGAAGCGCGAACACCTCGCGCAGATCCGTCACCTTGACGTGGAGCAAGCGCGCTACGAGGCCGTGTCGATACAGGATCGTGACGTTGGTGAGCGTGAGCGCGGTCAGGCCGCCGGGGACGAGCGGCCCCGGATTGGCGATGAACGCGAGGTCGGCGGCCTTGAGACCGAGCGCCGCCATCAGCACCGGCACGTGCTCCTGGATGGTCGTCGAGCTGGTGAGATAGTTGCCGTTGGCGTCGGGACGAAACACGCTGTCGAGCGCGACCATGTTGTGCGTGAGGAACAGGCGCGCATAGAGCGACTGCTCTCCGACGGTGCCGATGTCGGCCCAGAAGGTGAGGAGCTTCGCCAGCGGCAGGCTCGTCTGATCGAGCAGCTTGTGGATCACGGCGAGCCGGTGAATGACGTCGGCGGTGATGTGCTCCGTCGCCCCGGGAGGTGGACAGACGTAGGGCGTGGTCTCGGAAGCAGGCGCGTCGGGGGCGTCGGCCGGCGGCGTGCAATCGGTGGAGAAGGCGTCGAACCCGACGTACTTGCAGTCGGGCGTAGTCGGAGTCGTCGGCATGGTCGGCGTCGTCGGTGTCGCCGGTGGCGGCGTCGTGGTCGTCGTCGGGACCGGCGTCGCCAGGGCTTGGTCGACTTCGTCGAGCGTCCAGCCGAGCTTTCTCCACAGCCGAACAAAGCGCTGGATGCGATCGTACTCGTCGATCGTCAACGGGGTTCCATCGAGGTGCTGGAGACGGGCGTTGGAGAGATCGCAGGTATCGACCGGCGGCCCCTCTTTGTTCGGGCGGTAGCTCTCGCCCAGCTCGAGGACGATCAGCTTGCCGATCCGATCGAAGTGGCAATAGACCCAGTTCTCCAGATCCGTGGTGGTAATCCGCCAATCGGGCTTCTGCATCCCGCAGGGATCCGGATTCAGCCGGCCGGCGATCTCGTCAATCTTCTCCAGATACGTGGTCACCTTTTCGAAGCGGACCTTCGGCTTCCTCGACTCCGTCACCACGAGCGTCTGCAGGTAGCGATAGCTGGCGCGAATGCTCTGGAGAATGGTGAGCGCCATCCCCTGCGGGAAATCGGGATTCACGTACCTCGTCATGAGGAGCGCGACGAGATCGGTGTACGCGAGCCCCGTGCGCGGCAGGAACTGTTTCTTGACCCACGAGAGGCCCGACTTCGCGTTGGCGTCCGTGTTCAACATCTCGGTGTCGCTGGCGTAGCCGTAGCACTCGTGGGCCGACCGCACGCCGATGCCGGTCGCGTAATCGAAGGGCGCCGGCTGCGTGATGTCGAAGTATTTCTTGGTCCAGAACGCCTCGCCGGTGAGCAGGATGTACTCCTCCTGCGTGAGCCCGAGGAGCTCGGCGTCGGCGGCGCGGTCGAGGACCGTCTCCTGCTCCGTCGTCAGGTCCCGCGGCGATCCGTTGATCGGTAGCGCCGGGCAGATGTGCGACGGCGAGCGGAAGGTGTCGAGCAGCTCGAAACGGCTAGTGCCCAGGTGCTCGAGAAAGATGCGAATGGCATCGATCGGCTGGTGGTACGGCAGCGAGAACGGATAGGCCGCCTTCCCGAGCAGACAGTAGGCCTGGTAGTTGGTGTGCTGCGGCTGCGCGATCAGCTCTCCGGTGGTTTCGTCCTCGACGTTGAAGACGTCCACCTTGGCCTGATGCGGCGAGGTGTTGTGGAAGTCGGCCTGATGGACAATGAAGCTCTCCATCACCTCTTTGGCGAGATCGACGTACGGCAGCACCGTGTTGGTGTTGGCGCAGGTGAGCTCGAGGCAGCCGAGATCGGGCCGGCGGCGGAACAGCTTCTCCAGCGGCGTTCCGGCGACGGTCGCGGTCGTCGAAACGTTGTTGCTGCGCAGAAACTGCAGCAGCTCGACGAAGTACGACGCCGGGCTGTACACCGACATGCAGTCGTTGCACTGGCAATGATCGAGGTCGGCGAAGATCGTGTCGTAGTTGAGCGGGACCTGTTGCCCGTCGGCCATCTTTTGCATGGTGGCGAAACGCTGATCGCGGGTTTGATCTCCGTCGAGCATCGGAATCCCGGTGCCACGCACGGTCTCGCGCAGCTTGACGAGCGTGTGCTCGTTGCGGATGCGCGCATCGATGGCGGTGTTGTAGACCTTCTGCGCCAGCTCCTTCCCGAGAGTAGTGCCGTAGCTGGCGAGGAACGTCGACTGGGGCAGCTCGGCGACGCGGAAGGCCGAGGTGAGTTTCGCCTTCATGAGGATCGGCACCGCTTCCGGCGAGTCGGTGAGCGCTTGCACGCGCTGAAGCGCCTTCAGCTGCTCGGTGACTCCAGGTTGCTCCGCTGTCGGAATCCCCTCGAAGGCGTTCGGCTTGGCGAGCGCGGTGAGGATCGACGTCTTCCGAATGTTGAAATCGGGCTGATTGGCGAGGAACTTCGCCACGCCGGCGCGCTCCTTGGAGTCCGCAATCGGAATCTCTTGCGACTGCACCATCCGCCGCAGAACGGCGCTTGGCTGTCGCAGAAAGAGCCGGCGCTGCAGCTCCGCCGCCGTGGGCGGATCCACGTGAGCCGCTAGCTCTTTGGCGTCGTAGTGGGATGCCACGTCATGGAGCGACTTGATCCCGCCTTTGTGGACGAGCGTCTTCACCAGCGGCGCGTGATCTCCCGACCACTCAGCCAGCTCGTTCGCGAGCACCAAGCGGGCTATCTCGGCGGCCGGCAGCTTCGCGGAGAGGCGATGAAGCGCCTCGGGCATGGCGTGCCTGGTTGTCCGCAGCTCGACCTCGACTACTGTTCGATGCTCGTCGGTGCTGAGAACAGCCAAAAGCGTGGCGATTCTGGACTCGCGATCCGATGCCATGATCCCCCCTGTGAGCACTTTTCGAGATGAAGGCGCCGCGAGCGTACTACACCTCGCTGGCAACAGACTCGGTGAGATCCTGCCTGCGACAAAATGCCGCACCATTCGCTAACACATCGAGAATTCCCTTGATCTGGTCCGACCGATTGCATGAGCAATTTCGCACATTCGGACGGGTGGCGGGCTGCGATCAAGCCGCGAGCCTAGCGCTGAACGACCCCTTCGTTGCCGACCTCGCCTCGTCCCAGTCCGACCTGGCTGGGTTCGAGGTGACCCCAGCGCCAGACCTGCCGTCGGCAGCGAACGCTGCTTTCGGCGGCTGAAAGATGGCCAAAACGCACGCCTTCGTGGTCACTGGGCCAAATTGGAGACGGCGAGTAAAGAACGTGGGGCGCGGGGGCGGTTACCGACCCTGGGGTTTCAGCGGGGTTATTACACGCGAGTTTTCGCAGTCTTGTGGGGTTTCAGCGGGGTTATTGCAGTGGCGGCGTTCAGCGGCGGCGGCGGCGGGTCGAATAGCGAGCCCTGCGCCGTCTCGGCGGGCGTCGGCGGCGCTGGAGGGCGCGGCGGGCGCGGCGGTGCGAGGTGGGGCAGCTCGGCTTGTAGCTCGATGAGGTCGCGGTGCGTTTCGACGATGAGCGCGATCCCTTGGCGGACGTATTCAGCGACGGGAACCTTTGTTCGCCCGGACAGCTCTTTTAGGCGCTCGTCCTGCTCGGGCGTGATGTAGACCGTGGTCGAAACCTTGCGACGCGGCATCACGACACCGACGCGTGGGAGCGGCGCGCAGCGCGGCGCGCGGTCGCCTCGCTGCATCCGAGCTTGGCCGCCACGTCGGGCCAGGGCACGCGGCGCTTGCGCAGCTTGACGACGGCGGCGCCGTCGACGGCGAGGCGCGGGCGGCCGACGTGGACACCGCGCGCGCGAGCTTCGTTCATGCCGGCGATGGTCATCCGGCGCAGTAGGCGAAGCTGCATGCGCGACCACCAGCCGCGTAGGAACACCAGCAGCTCGCCCATGTCTGTCGTGGTGTCGAGGTCGGCGCCATCCTCGTAGCTGGCGACGTGGCCGCCGAGCGACTGGACGCGCGCGACGAGCTGTAAGAGGCCCATGGGCGAGCGCACGAGGCGATCGGCCGCGAACACCACCAGCACGTCGGCGCGACGCTGGGCGAGGAGCTGGAGCGCCTGGCGCAGCCCGTGAGGGTCGCCCTGGCGGCGCGCGGGATCGCCAGTGACGCGATCGGTGAAGTGATCGACGATGGACCAGCCGCGCGCCTTGCACCATTCACGCAGCGCGCGCAGTTGTGCGGCGGGATCTTGGTCGCCGTCGTCGGTGGACACGCGCGCATAGAGGACCGCGCGCAGCGGCGCGGCCGAGTGAATCGATCTGCGGGTTCGGTTCAAAGCGAAGCGCCTCCGTCAGACAAACGGGTTTACTTACTTTATGCCGGTGGCGGGCGACGGCGCCGCCGCGATCATGGCGCGCAGCTCGGCGAGGGCATTGCGCAGGCGCGTGGGCGCCTGGTCAATGGGATGATCGGTAATGCTCGCCCAGAGCTTTGGGTGAAGATCGGCCGGCATCGACGCGGCTGCGACTTGCAGCATGGCGGCGGCTTCGGCCTGCTCATCGGCTGGACATGCCCGGATGACGCTCATGACCGGATCAGGAATGACGACGACCGCAGGCGGCGGCGCGACGGGAGCTGCCGGCGGCGGCGTTGGCCTCGTCGACGGGCGCGCGGGCGACGCGGAGAGCTGAGCGACCATGAGCCGGAGAAGTGCAAGTGACTGCTCGCGCGTGGCGCTCGACAAGGCGAGCCAGAAATTTGCCGCGTCGGCCGACTGTGCGGCGGCGGCGGCGGTGAGCATGGCCATGGCGGCGGGGCGCTCGGCGACGGGCAAGGCGTCGACCAGGTCCAAGATGCCGGGCGGGATCTTGCTCGTCCGCGACGGCGCGACGGCAGTATTGGGAGCGAGCGGCGGCGTCGGAACGCGGCGCGGAAACGGAGCCGGAGGGTGCGGCGCGGCCGGCGCCGACGCTTGCCCCATCGGCTGGGCCGCGCGCTGGCGCTGCTTGTCGGCGCGGTCGCGCTCTTTGCGCTCGGCGTCGATGCGGGCGCGTAGCTCGGCGTCGCGGGCGTCGAGGTAGCAATCAGCGGCGTCGCGAAGAATGGAGTTGAGGTCGCGGCCCGACTGCGCGGCGAAAGCGCGAAGCCGTTGGGCTTGCAGCTCGGACAAGTAAAGGGTGATCACTTCGGGGAAGGCACGGCGAGCGGCGCGCGGCATCCTGAGTTTGTACCCCTTCTGCCCGTTCTTTTGACAGGTCAAAGAAACCCACGATACGCACAGACTTGTGAGGGGCTGACTCGTCAGTTGACGGGTCATGCACAAAGGGTTGTTTGGGTACGATGGCGGTCAGC
>JBBQIO010000206.1:0-6601 GCA_038325015.1 Polyangia bacterium | reverse complement strand
CCGATGATCAGGGAGGCTCGTTGGTGTCGATCGCATCCTTGGTTTACCCGGCGGCCACCTCGGACTAAGCTGCGGGCCCATGCCCGCCAAGCCCAAATCGAACGCTACACCTCGTAGCACCTCCCGGCCGAGCCCGTTCCTGTGGGAGGCCAAACCTCGCACCGTCGCTGCCGGGGTGGGCCGCAACGCCGGGAGCGCCATCGATCGTCCCTATCGCGAAGAGCTCGTCGATCGCGCCGCGCTCCTATTTCGGCTCGGCGTGCCCAAGGCCGCGGCCCAACTGCGGCTGCGCAGCTACGTCGCCTGGGACTTCGAGATGCGCGGCACCCCGGCCTTTGCGCAGGAGGTCGATCGCATCGTCGACGGCGTCTATCGCCGCAGCGGCCCCGGCGCCGGCGTCCCCAACCTTTAGCTTCGGCATCTTTCATCGTCAAAGGAGGCATCATGAAAAAGTCCGGTTTTACATTGTGTAGTGCGGTGCTCGCCGCGGCGGTGGCCACGGGAGGAGCTGGGTGTGGCGTCAACCAGGATCTGTACAACGCCAAGGTCGCCGAGCTGGGCAAGACCAAGGCCGCCCTCGACCAGAGCCAAAAGGATGCCGACGACGCCAAGCGAAAATGCGCCAAGGAGCAGGCCCGCCTCGACGGCGAGAACGCCAAGCTCAAGGCGCGACTGACGGAGCTGGGCCAGAACATGAACACGATGACCACCGATCTCGACGCGGCCAAAAAGCGCATGGACGAGATGAAAAAGGCGCAGGAGATCGCCGAGCGGCGCGCGCAGCAGTTCCGCGACATGGTGGCCAAGTTCAAGTCGATGATCGACGCCGGCAAGCTGCAGGTCGAGATTCGCAACGGCCTGATGCTGGTCAAGCTGCCCGACAACATTCTGTTCGACCCGGGCAAGACCGACCTCAAGCCGGCCGGCCAGGACGCCATCAAGCAGGTCGCGCAGATTCTGCAGGGCATCGAAGGCCGGAAGTTCCAGGTCACCGGCCACACCGACAACAACCCGATCAAGAGCGGCAAGTTCAAGTCGAACTGGGAGCTGTCGACGTCGCGCGCGGTCGAGGTCGTGCACTTCATGGTCAAGGGCGGCATGGACGAAAAGCGCCTCTCCGCGGCCGGCTATGCGGCCATGCTGCCAGTGGCAGGCAACGACACCGAGGATGGTCGGCGGCAGAATCGGCGCATCGAGATCGTCGTGCAGCCGAACATCGAGGAGCTGCCGCAGATGGACGACCTCGCGCCGCCGCCCAAGTCGTAAACCGCCCTCACACACTAAACGTTCGTTTAGTGTCGGGAACTTGACAGCCACGGCCGACCGGGGTATCTCTCGTTGCGAACTGCGTCGGAGTACGGCTTGTCCTCACATTTGACCGAACTTGCCCACGTCCCTGCTCTGGCCGACCACTGGGTCGCCATCGAGCCTGCCGGAACCAGCCGTCGTCCGTCAGCCAACGACAGCCACGCCGGCCTCGCTCCCCTCTTGCGCCTTCCCACCGGCGCTGCAGTGGTCGACGCCGACGCCGACCTCGACGCGCTTTGCGCCCGCATCAGCGCCGAGAACAAGACGTCGCTGACCATCGTCTTCAACGCCCGCCGCTAGCCCCTCGCCCCACCCCACCCACTCTTCGTTCCGTTCGTTCCGTTCGTTCCGTTCGTTCCGTTCGTTCCGTTCGTTCCGTTCGTTTTCTGTCGTTCGCCCCCGCGCATGCGTTTCCAGCGACTTGGCGCCTACTCGACCGCCTTTAGTTGTAAGCCCCAAACCTAAAGTTTTGTGGCGGGTAATGCGTTTCAGGCCATTGAAATTATTCAATTTTTAGCTTGACCAAAGGAGCCGCGCCGGCAATACTCTGGTGGGGGCAACGCGTCCGACGCGCGCCTCGACAGGATGGCCCATGGAACAATCTTCGGAGCCGGGACGCAGCAGCATCACGGTTAAAACGTTCGGCCGCTATCGGCTGCTCGGACGGCTGGCATGGGGCGGCATGGCCGAGATTCTCCTGGCCCGCGATCTCGGCTCAGACGAGCTTGTGGTGGTCAAGCGGATCCTGCCGCAGTTCGCGTCCAACCGAGAGTTCGTCCAGCTGTTCATCCACGAAGGGCGCCTCGGCCAGCGACTCAAGCATCCGAACCTGGTGCGCACGCTCGGCTCCGGCCAGGTCCACGGCAGCTACTACATCGCGCTCGAGTACCTGCGCGGCGGAACGGCCATGGCGCTCTTGCGCGCGGCGACACGACGGGCGATGTTTCTGCCACTCGGTCTGGCGGTCCGCGTCGTGGCCGACGCCGCCCGCGGGCTCGATTGCGCGCATCGCGCGACCGACCATCTGGGCCGCCCGCTGCACGTAGTCCACCGCGACGTCACCCCGCATAACGTCCTGTGCTGCATGGACGGCCCGGTCAAGGTCCTCGATTTCGGCATCGCCAAAGCGGCTTCTCAGCTTCATCGCACGCGTACCGGCACCATCAAGGGCAAGCTGGCCTATCTGGCGCCCGAGCAGGTTCGCAGCGACACGATCGATCACCGCGTCGATGTCTTCGCGCTCGGAATCGTCCTCTACGAGCTGTTGACGATGCGCCCCCTGTTTCGCGGCGCCAACGATGGCGAAACACTCGACCGGGTGCTCAATCAAGAGATCGTGGCGCCCGAGCGAATCCGGCGCGACGTCCCGCCCGGCCTCGGGGCCATTGCACTGCGCGCGCTGCAGCGCGATCGCGACCGCCGATTACCGACGGCCGCGGCGCTCGCCGACTCGCTCGAAGCGGTGGCCGAGATGGAGTGCATCGACGCGACGCCCGAAGTGGTGGCGGCGCAGGTCGCCGATCTGTGCCCACCGCGCATGCTGTTCGATGCGCCGGGTCGCGAGCCGGATACCACGCCGCGCGCACCCCGGCCACCGTCGCCCTCGCCCTCGCCCTCGCCCTCGATGGAGATCGACATCGACATCGACATGGCCGAGCTGGGCGCTCCCCGCGAGCCCGCATCGCGGGGCGATTCGGGCACATCGCCGCTCATCAACCTGGTCCCCGGCCCGTTCGACTCCACCGACTTGCGCACCGCCCACAGCTAGTGCTTTCGCGCCTCGCCTCTCGCCTCCTTGCGAACGCTGACGTATAATCAGGTGAGCGGCAGCTTTTCGTGCTGTCGAAGGAGCGTCTTGCCCATGACTCGCCGGCTCGTTCAGGTCGCGTTCGTGGTTGTCTGCAGCGCCGCTTTCGTGGCCTGTGCCGCCCAACCCGCTCGTGTCGTCATGGTGACATCCGCGCCGACTTCGGTTGCCCCGACGCAGACCACCGGCGTCTGGGACTGGGTGTTTCGCTCCGTCGACGACCAGGGCGACATGCGCGTCGAGCAAGAGGAGTGGCATCTTCAGCAAAGCGGGGCGCAGATCGACGGCTACTACGACCGTGCAGTGACAATGCTCTCGACCGACGAGCGACTGTTCCGCTGCAATCAGCGCCTGGGCTTCACCAAGGTCACTCGCGTGCATCTGGCCGGTACGCTCGCCGGCGCCCAGGTGCAGCTGCGCGAGATCGGCTTCGAGGCCAAACCCGGGCCATGCGACGACGGGGCTCGTTCGTTGGTCGAGTACAAGGGCGTGATCAACGGCCCGACGATGGCGCTGCATTGGGGTCCGGCGGTCTCGCAGACGCTGGTGCGCCGCTCCGAAGAGGCGGCGACGAGCTCGCTGGCCGGGTTCGGCACGGCACCGTCGTTTGCGTCGGCTCCGCCGGGTGGTGCGACGACGGCCTCGGCGACCGCCGGGATGTCACAGGCGCTCGACGGCAACTGGACGTGGGAGCTGCGGTCGATCGATGCCGAGGGCGACGAGCGCCTCGAACGAGAGGACTGGCATCTGCAGGAGACGCCGACCGGCATCTCCGGTTACTACACGCGCCATGTCAAAAAGGTGCGCGGCGATGGCACCTTCGCCTGCAACGGCGAGGCGCGCTTCGACACCGACACCCGGTACGATCTGGTCGGACAGCGACTCGGCGATCGCATCAGCCTGAGCGAGATCGACTATAAAGCGGCGCCCAGCCATTGCGACAACGCGCTTCGGCGGCTCGACACCTATGAGGGTCATTTCGCCGACCGCGACAGCCTGATCCTCTCCTGGGGCCCGGGCAATCAGCTGCTGCACCGCACGCAACAGTAAAGCTCGGTCGTCAGCGCTCGCACCCGGGCGCGGCTCGTGCGATTATTTTGTCCCATGTCGATCCTTCAGCGCGCCCTTCTTCTTGTTTGTCTGTGCGGCCTGGGCTGTCCAAAGTCCGGGTCCAAGGAGCCCGATTTTGGCGTCGCTCCTGTCGACTTTGCCAAGCGCGGCACGATGGACGATCTGGCGCCGCCGCCCAACCTGTTTTGCCCGGCGAGCTGCGGCAGTGACGTCTGCTGCATCGTCGCTGCGAGCGGCGGCGGAAGCTCGGCGAGCTGCGTTGCGCCCGGGGCCTGCCCGGACGGCGGCGTGTTCGCGGCGTGCACCAAGCCGAGCGAGTGCTCGGGAGGAACGCCGACCTGCTGCGCGGTGATTTCATCAACCCCGCCGACCGGCGACGGTGGAACGCAGCTGAACTACGGCAGCGTCACGTGCCAAGCCACCTGCCCGGCTGGCCTCGACACCAACACCAACACCTACCAGGCGAAGATCTGCGCCACGCGCAACGACTGCGCCGGCTACCAAGGCACTTTTCCGACCAACAGCGGCCCGATGACCGTCCCGTTCGACGGCTGCTGTTCGAGCACGCGTGCGCCCGGCATCTACTACTGCATTCCTTCGGGATCGGCGACCGGCCTGACCTGCTTGTAGGTGACAGGCGACAGCAGAGCGTGCGATTTCGCACCTCGCTGAGCGTGAAAACGCACATCATTTCAAGTACTTGCGTTCGTTTAGGACGAGCCGTACGCTGTTCCCATGTCAACTCGGACGACGGGGCCTTCAAGAACCGCGGACGTGGTCATCATCGGCGGCGGATTGTCCGGCTGCGCGCAGGCCGTTGCGCTTGCCGACGGGCAACGCAAGATCATCGTGCTCGAGGCGCGGACCGGTAAAAATCCGCGCTTCAACGGCGAGCTGATCCACCCGACGGGCGTCGATGTGCTCGACCAGCTGGGCGTCATGCCCGCGCTGCGGGCGCGGGGCGGCGCTGAGGTCAGCGGCTTTGCCTGCGTGCAGGCGCCGGGGAAAAGTGCGCTCAAGCTCGAGTACCGTGAGATTCCCGACGCACGGCCGGCCGGCTTCGCCATCGATCATCGCGATCTGGTCGACGTCATGCGCGCCCGGGCGGCGTGCGCACCGGGCGTCGAAATTCGCACCGGCGAGCGGGTCACCAGCCTCTTGTATGCCGAGGAGCGCGTGGTCGGCGTCGTCACCTCGTCGGGCCCGCTGTCGGCGCGCCTGGTGCTGGCCTGCGACGGGCGTCACTCGAAGACCCGCAGCCTGCTCGGCATCGAGGAGCGCGCCCGGCTGATCTCGTTCACCGCGGCGGCGCTGCTCGAAGACTGTGCGCTCCCCTGCCCCGGCTACGGCCATATTTTCTTGGGTGCGGCGGCGCCGGTGCTGGTCTATCCCATCGAGCGCCACGGCAACAACGCGCGCACCTGCATCGATATCGCCGCGCCCGACGACGGGCAGCCGCGCGGCAAGGCGGCGCTGGTCGAGCAGCTGCAAAAGGCGTATGCGCCGTTTTTGCCCGCCGGCGTGCGCGGTCCACTAGAGCGGGCGATCGCGACGCAGGACATCGAGGTCGCCGCCAACTACAGCATCTCCACCGACGAGTGCGTCGTACCCGGAGCCGCGCTGGTCGGCGACGCCTGCGGCTGCTCGCATCCGTTGACGGCCACCGGCATGACCATCGCCCTGCACGACGTCCGGCAGCTCGCCGAGATGCTGCGCGGCGTGCCGCTCGACGTGCCGCGTGCCGTCGACGGCGCCCTCGCCCGCTATCAGACCGAGCGGTATCGCTATGTGCGGGCGCGTGAAATCTTGGCCGACGCGATCTACGAAGTGTTCCGCGGCGTCGACGACGGGACGCGCGCGATTCAGGCCGGCATCTTTCGCTACTGGCGTGCCGACGCCGGGCACCGCTCGCGCTCCATGGCACTTTTGTCCGGGCACGAGAGCCGTTTGCCGGCGTTCATGCGCGAATACCTGACAGTCGCGGCGCTGTCGGCGACCACTGCCTTGCGCGGGCGAGTCAACGATCCCAGTGTCGGCGGGCGCCTGCGCTCCCTGGTCGGCATCGGCAAAAAATCGGTCGAGAAATTCGGCTACGTGGCCCGCAGCGTGCGCCAAGGCAGCCTCAGCCTGCGACTTGGCGCATAACTCCGCGCTGCCCGCCCTAGACAATCGCCGTCGTGCAACCAATACTCAGTCTCTCGCGTTGGTTCACGCCTTACTCAAAGCACCTAGGAGGAATCATGTCCGTACGAGCTTATGCACTGGCTTCGACCCTTTTTGCCATCGTCGCCGGCACCGTTGGCTGCGGCGGTGAGGTCGTCGCTCCGCCGCCGCCTCCCCCGCCCCCATCATGCGTCGCGCCAATCCCGATGGTCGAGACCGATGGGACGGCCAGCTTCGTGGTGGCCAGCGGGC
>JBBQIO010000205.1:0-6629 GCA_038325015.1 Polyangia bacterium | reverse complement strand
TGCGCCCCTCGCGGCCGATGATGCGCCCCTTCATCGCGTCGTCCGGGATAGGTACGACGCTGACCGTGCGCTCGGTGACGTACTCGCCAGCGTAGCGCTGAATGGCCAGACCCAAAACCCGCTTGGCGCGCTCTTCGGCCTCGGCGCGCGCGGCGTCCTCGATCTTTTTGACCTCGCCCGCGGCATCGCGCTTGGCCTCGGTCATGACCTGCGCGACCAGCTCGGCCTTGGCCTCTTCGGCCGACATCTTGGCCAGCTCGACCAGGCGCGCCTTGGCCTGGTCGACGAGCTCGGCGGCGCGCTTGGCCGTGGCCTCTGCGGCGGCTTCCCGCCCGGCAATTTCGCGGTCCTTTTTGGCCAGCTCGTTCTCTTGCGTGACCACTCCCTGCTTTTGCTTTTGCAGGTCGGCCTCGCGCCGCTTGAGCGCCGCGTCGCTCTCGGCGATTCGACTGCGCTCTTCGGTCAGCTCGGCTTGCGCCTTTTGCGTGAGCTGCAGCGCGCGCTCTTCGGCTTCGAGCTGTGCGGCGCGCTTGAGATCGGTGGCCTCGGCGCGTGCCGAATCCACCAGCTTTTGCCGCTGCTCTTCGGGGATTGTTCCCTGCGCCTTGCTCGCCCAGGTGCGACCGGCCCAAACGCCGATGGCACCCACGACGATCGCAACAAGGACGAGGGCGAGTGCCGTCGTCATGGCTGTCATGACTGCTCCTTGGGATCTTCGCTCGCTCCGGCGCCCGTAATCTGGGAGTGGTGCGGCGAAGGGCTGAGAGAAAATGCGGTGGTTGGAGAGTTGGACGCGCGGGCGCCGGTGGCCCACAGGCCGTCGGGCGTCAGCAAAAAGTCGACCGGCTCGTCGAGTTCATCGGTAGGCAGCGCAGCGACCAGCTGAAAGGCGTGCGCGACGCCGACGCGCAGTGCGCGGGTCGCCGTCGGCAGCCAGGCATCGTAGTAGCCGCCGCCCTGTCCGAGGCGCCGTCCATCGGTGCAAAACGCGATCCCGGGGACGAGCGCGATTTCGACGCTGGCTGCGTCACATTCTTCAGCCGCGGCCGGGGGCGCCACGAGACCGAAGCGCTCGGCGACCAGCTGGGCCGGCGAATCGACAAAATGAAACGCGAGTCGGGGCGGATTCGCGCTGAGGATGCGCGGTAGGGCGACGCGCGGTGCCGTGGGTGTGCGCTGTTGATACAACGCATCGAGCGCAATCTCACCGCGGCGCCCGGCGTAGGCGGTCGCGGTCCGCGCTGCCTGCCAGGCAGACCATTCGGTCAGTCGCGCGCAAGCACGAGCCGATGCGTCGGCCAGCTCGGCCGCGGACACGGCGTCACGACGGGCCAGGACCCGGGCGCGCAGCGCGGCTTTCTCGTCGACGTGCTTCCTTCGGGCCGGTAGCACTGAGCTTGCTCCTCGGCCATTTGGCGGGCTTTTCGCCCGCGCTCTCGTCCGCTTTTAAGGCGGAGGCAACCCCTCGGCAAATCGAAGTGCGTGACCTTCGGTTGCGTCTCGGGATGCACGTGTTCGGTGCGACGATCGTCTGCGCCTGTCGATAGAAGTGGATGCAGCAATGACTGGCACGGGGATGGGGTCGTCCGACGAGGGCGGTGTCCAAACGGCAGTTCGTGAGCTCCGGCCGCGTCGGCCGTGAGCAGTGTCAGCGCCGAGGCGCTGTTGATGAGAGTGGCTCCTGATTTGGGGCGATCGATAAGAAGTCAGATAAGAAGTTGAAGAGCGGAAATACGAAAAGTCTACATGGTGCGAAATTGGTAAAGACGGCCCGACGGGCAGCGCGAGCGCGATCAACAGCACGAGTGCGCTCATTTGACCGACCGGTCGAGGAGGCGTCCGAGCTGTCGCGTCCGCTGCCGCACGTGGTCGCGCAGATCGGCCCGTCGCCGTCGCTCACGCTCGAGATCGTCGGCCAGCTGCAGCGCGGCGAGCACCGCAGCGGCGTCGCGCGGGGCGTACTTGGCGCCCTTTTGGACCTCGCGGATCTTGCTGTCGACCAGGCGCGCCAGCGCGTGGACGTAAGCTTCCTCGGCATCACTGCGGATGCTGTATGGCTGGCCGGCGATGGTCACGGTGATCGATCGCTTGGCGGTCACTTCTTGACGCGCGCGATGAGGGTGCGCAGCTGCTCGCGCTTTTCGTCGTCGAGCTGAAGGTAGCGGATGCCCATGTCGGTAGGTGCGTCGTGGTTGACCCACACCACCTCGCCCTTTAGCGCGACGGACGCGCCGTCGTCGGGAAAGTTGATCACCAGATCGACGACCGTGCCGACCTCTTCGACGTTGGGCGAGGTGATGCACACGCCGCCCATCGAGATGTTGGAAATCCGATGGTGTAGGAGCACCTCGGTTCCGGTGTAGTCGACATACGCGCTGGCTTCGACGCGTGGGTGCTGGCGCTCGCGCTTTTCCCCTTCGACCATGGAGCGGTTTATAACACGCCTTTTTGTGGACGCGTAACGGGCGAGGAATACTCTGGCGGCTGTTACGTTCTTGACGGTAGGGGCGGTGCCGCCCGATTGGAGATCGACGCGATGAACAGGTTCGGCTCGGGATTCGTTTTTAGCGCCAGGCAGCTGGTACTGGTGGTCGCGGTGACGTTGGTGGGCGCGGCCGGCTGTGCCGAGCTGCGCACGATCCCCGGCACCACCGTCACCGACACCAAGCCGAACCGCGAGATCATGGCGATCTGCGAGCGCTACCGGCAGGCGCTCGAAGCGCGCGACGCGCCGACGCTGCTGGCCCTGGCGCACCCCAACTACTACGAAGATTCGGGTACGCCGTTGGCCGCCGACGACTACGGCTATGACGGTCTCAAAGAGGTGCTGGCGCGCCGGCTCGGCGAGCTCAAGGCGCTGCGCTACAACATCGAATATCGCAAGATCGAGATTAAAGGGCAGCACGCCCAGGTCGACATTCGCTACGACGCCTCCTACCAAATCGCCACCGAGATGGGCGACCGCTGGGAGCGCAAACAAAACGACAAGCGCCTCGAGCTCGAAAACGACGGTCGGCGCTGGCTGATCATCGCGGGGATGTAGCGCTCCGACCGACGTCGTCAGTGTGCCGCGATAATCGCCTCGGCCACCGTCTGACGAATCGTGTTCATCATCGGGCGTCGCCGGTCGGCGACATTGCCGGCACGGGGAGCGTGTGGCCGGCGCCGTCGCTGAGGTCGCTGGCGGCGAGGTTGACGCTGGATAGCGCGCCCCCTTTTGCCGTAGACGACGAGCTGCGCGGATGCCCACGCCGCGCGCGCTGGCCAATCCAAGGCCAAACGTTGGGCATCTTACCGGCTTTTCCAGCTCAGACGTGGACGACGCGCAGCTCCGGACCGGCGGTGACCGTCACCTCGCGCGCGCTGTAGAGCTCGCCGTCCAGCGTGTAAATGGTTGGTTCTAAGAAGCGCAACGTGGCGCGCGTCATCAGGCGGTCGACGTGAGGCTGCCCGTCGAGCGGGCGGCCGCGCAGCACGCGTCCGAGCTGCAGCCCGAGGCCGAGCGGCGTGATCCCCGAGGCGACCAGATGAATGCGTCCCGGCTCTTCGCCGGCGCGCCAGGCCACGCGCATCCCGAGGCCGACGTTGACCACCGACGACGCGACGAGCAGACGAAACGGCCCCGGCGCCAGCTCGCCATCGACGACCAGCTCGGCCTCGAGCGGGCCGAAGAGCTGCTGCGCCCAGGAGCCCTGCACCAAGCAGGAGGCCGCGGTGCGCAGCCCCAAGGCCGCGGCCCACAGCGGTCCCGGCCCGAGGAGACCGGCCGTACCGGCTCCGCCGAAGCCGGCGTAGTAGGCCTCCAAAAAGCGGGCGCCCATGGCGGCGGCAAAGATGAAGCCGTGCCGACCCTGCACCGCGACCAGGGTGTGTGTCGTCAGCTTGGCGGGGACGCCCGTCTGCCGCTGTTTTCGCCAGGCCAAGAGACGCGCTTCGGGAGCGCCGCGAGCGCCGAGATTGCCGGCCACCGTATTCATCGTTCCGCCGGGCAAAAACAGATAGGGCGGGGTGGCGCCCGCGCTCTGGCCGTAGACGCGCAGCATCGCACCGATGGTGGCCACGTGAGTGCCGTCGCCGCCACACGCAGCGATGACGTCGACCTTGTGTGCGGCGAGCTCGACGACCGCGGCCTCGAGCGCTTCGAACGTGTCGGTGCGGCGGACCAGCGCGTCGTCGCCGGCGGCGCGCGTGATCGCTTCGACGAGGCCGGCGCGCTTGGCGATGCGCGCGTGCGGATTGACGATCACTCCGATCTTCCCGCTCCGTCCGATGCTCCAGAGGCGGCCGGCGCTCATTTTTGCGCTGCCTGCGCCCACGCGACGCGCGCTAGCCCTTCGCGCGCGACGTCCGGGTCGAGGGTCGTGAACGCGGCCTTTGCCTCATCGAACGCACTGGTGCGCAGCGCATCGAAGGCCTCGTGGCGCGCCGCCTCGACGACGAAGCGCGGGTCCGGCAGTCCGAGCACGCGGCTGCGATGAAGGAGCTGCGCGGCCTCGGCAAAGGCACGCCGATTCTCTAGCTGCCGCCCCAAGAGGTAGGCGTAAAGCCCATCGTCGGGATGGTCGCGCACCAACCGGTCGAGCCCCACCAGAGCGACGCTGGGGTCGGTGGCATCGGCGCCGGGGCGACCGAGAAGGAGCTGCGTGAGCGCCGTTGGCACCGAGGCGCGGCTGGCGAGCACCCGCTTGACCGTGATCAGCCGCGCCTCGGCGTCGTCCAGCGGCGCGGATTCGGCGGTGCGGTAGTGCTTTTCTGCTGCTCCCGGGTCGTCGCCCACGAGCGCCAGATCTCCGAGCAACGCCTCGGCCTGGCCGCGGAGCCAGTCGTTGGGCTCGCCGTGGATCACCTGACCCGCCAGAGCACGCGCTTGGTCGAGCTCGCCCGCTTGCCATGCCGCGGCCAGCACCGCGGCTACGCTCGACGGATCGCCGGGTGCCTCGCGACACGCCGCCTCGAGGATGGTCAAGGCGCGGTGCAGGTCGCCGGCCCGCGCGGCGTCGGCCGCGGCTTGGCGCCGCAGCGCGATGTCGTGCGCGCACGGCCGATGAAAGACACTGGGTTGGCGCAGGTGCCAGGTCGGCGCCTCGGCCGCGGGCAGGACGTTGATCGTGCTCGACCATTCGGCGGCCAGCGTCGCCAGCGGCACGCCATACGCCGCTCGCCACGCGGCTTCGCCTCCGCCCGCTCGATAGACACGGCGTAGCGGCGCGGCGCCATGCGCGACGAGCAGATAGTGGCAAAACGAGCCGGCGACGGCGTACGCCGGGGCCGCCGGCAAGGTCAAAAAGCGCGGCGAGAGCACGGCGTTGAGCGGCGGCTCGATGTGCGCCGCGCGCAGCTGTCCGACGGTGACATCGGCCGAGCGATCTTGCCAGGCCAGCGCCACCGCGGCGCCCTCGACCAGTCCGACGTCGATGTACAGGCCCCGCCGCGCGACGTGCAGGAACGAGTCTCCTACGGACCCCCAGAAGACGTGCGCCAGCTCGTGCGCCACGACGCTGTGCGGCCACGGCTCGTACTGCAGATAGATCTCGTTGCGCCAAGGCTTGGCCACCGACGTGGTCGCGGCGCCGATCAACGCTCCTTTGTGAGCCGCCGAGTCGAAGAGAAACGAGTGGATCGGCCGGCTCGGGGCCGAGCCGAGCCGCGCCGCGAGCTGACTCCACCAAAATTCGTGGTCGGCGGCGTACAGCGCGATGTCGCGCGCGAACGGACCGGCTGGCGAATAGTGCAGCACGAAGTGCGGCGTGGTGTAGACGGCGCCCAGCGCGTCGCCCACGTCCTTGGCCGAGCGCGCGAAGCCGAGCGAGCCGCGCGCGGAAAAAATGGCCACCGCCGGTAGCGCGCAGGCGACGATGACCACCAGTGCGCCGCCGCGCCAACGTGGCCGGCGCCACCAGCCGACCGCTGTCGGACGCATGAACAAAGAGAGCAGGGCGAGCGCGGACGTCACCGAGAGAAGCTGCTGACCGCGGGCCCACAGAAGCGCCGCCGGGAGGGCCACCTCCTCGTCGTAGAGCGATCCCGGAAAATAACCTAAAAAAACGTTGAAAATCGAGATCGTTGGCGAAAAATAAAAACGACATAAAGAATATGAAATCGAGCTAATCAACACACTGTAAAAACACAATAATGCGCGGCGAAGCGCGACTCCCGCCGCCAGACCGACCGCAGCCGCCAGCGCGCCGGACAGAAGCGGCAGCACGACGAACCACTCGGCCCCCGCGGCAAAGTTGCAATTACGCACACGCAGCGCATTGGCCGAGACCAGCGCCAGGGGCACCAGCAGTGCCAGTCCGGTCTCGCCCGCGGCGCGCCCCCACCCCGCCAAGATCAGCCGCAGCGCATGCTGGTCGAGCGCGGCGCGGTCGAGCGCGTCGCCCACCGCCGCCAATGCGCGGAGCCGGCGTCCCTGCCGCACACCAAGGTGCCCACCGACGAGACTGGCCCCCCCGGCCAAGACCAAACAAAACTCGTAGCCCAGCAGATTGAAGAGTGGCAGCCCCAGCAAAGCCACGCTCAGTCCGCCGAGGAGGAGCCCGCTCACGGTCAGACTCACGACGGTGCGACCGCCGGAAAAAAGCGGCACACGGCGCGCGGAATGGGCGGGGGGAGGGCGCATTGACTCG
>JBBQIO010000204.1:0-6651 GCA_038325015.1 Polyangia bacterium | reverse complement strand
GTCGAGATCGCGCGCGGATGCACCGAGGGCTGCCGCTTTTGCCAGGCGGGCATGATCTATCGTCCGGTGCGTGAGCGCGATCCCGACGCCATCGTCAAAGCGGTCGTCGAGGGCGTCAAGAACGGCGGCTACGACGAGACCTCGCTGACCGCGCTGTCGACGGCTGACGTTTCGTGCATCACGCCCTTGGTCAAGCGCGTCATGAAGGAGCTGAAAAAAGAGCAGGTGTCGCTGTCGATCTCGTCGTTGCGCGCCTACGGGCTCAACGAGGAGCTGCTCGACGAGATGTCGTCGGTGCGCGCGACCGGGCTGACGTTTGCCCCCGAGGCCGGCACGCAGCGCATGCGCGACGTCATCAACAAGAACGTCACCGAAGAGGACATCACGGCGTCGGCCGAAAAGATCTTCTCGCGCGGCTGGTCGCGTATGAAGTGCTACTTCATGATTGGCCTGCCCACCGAGACCGACGAGGACGTCGCCGCCATCGCGCAGACCGGCGGGCGCCTCAAGCGAATGGGCAAAAAAATCCGCCAGGATGCCGACGTCACCGTCTCGGTCTCGTCGCACGTGCCCAAGCCGCACACGCCGTTTCAGTGGTGCCGCATGGACTCGATCGAAGAGATGGAGCGCAAGCAGAAGATCTTGCGCGAGCTCGGCAAAGAGGAGCGCATCGATCTGAAGTGGCACGACGCCGGGACGAGCCACGTCGAGGGCATCTTAGCGCGCGGAGACCGGCGCCTAGCCGACGTCATCGAGGACGCCTGGCAGCATGGCGCGCGCTTCGACGGATGGGACGAGCAGTTCGACCTCGGCGTGTGGCAGGCCGCGATCGCGCGCGCCGGCCTCGATACGGCGGTCTATCTCGGGACGATTCCGACCGATGGTCGGCTGCCGTGGGACCATCTGGACATCGGGCTGGGCGAGGGATTTTTGGCCTGGGAGTACCGGCGCGCGATGAAAGATCGCCTGTCGCATCCGTGCGGCAAGCCGATGAAGACGCTCCTTCACCACACCAACATCGAGGATGCCGAGGCCGACGCGCGCAAGCTGGTCTGTTACGACTGCGGCATCGCGTGCGACCTGACCGAGATGCGGGCCGAGCGGCTGGTCTATTTACGCAAGCTCGACGCCACCAAGGATGCGCTCGGTCAAACCCCGTCGCGGCGCCGACCGCCGACGGCCGACGGCCATGCGATGGCGCGCTCCGAGATGCCCAAGCCCGAGGGATTCGATCAGCAGCCGGGGGCTCGGTTTCGGCTGCGCTTTGCCAAGATCGGGCGCGGCGCATTCATCTCGCACCTCGACACGATGCGACTTTTGATTCGCGTGTTTCGTCGCGCCGGCGTCGAGATGATCTATTCCAAGGGCTTTCACCCCAAGCCGGTGCTGGTGTTTGCGCCCGCGCTCGGGCTCGGCGTACAGGCGCCGTCGGAGCTGATCGACGTCAAGGTGATCTGGAGCGAGTCGCCCGACGCGCTCTTGCAAAAGCTCGCGGCCGCATGCCCCGAGGGGCTGCGTATCGAGGCGGTGCGCGCGCTTACGGACGCAGATCTCGGACTGATGAAGGTGCTGCGCTGGGCCGACTATGCTGCGCTTTTACCCGAGGTCACCGTCGATGTCGCCGCGCTAAAGGCCAAGCTGGTACCGTCGACGCTGAGCGGGCTCAAGGTGTTTCGCCGCCAAAAGGGGCAGAACAAAGTGATCGACGTCGGCCGGGTGCTGGTCGATGCCGCCCTCGTCGAGGGCGATGAAGCGGAGCGGCTGCGGACGCAGCTCGATTGGCCGCCGGGCGCGATCGTGCGCTATCGGCAGCGGCTGTCGGACGATGGCGGCGCCAAGCCGGCCGAGGTGCTCGATGCGCTGTTCGGCACCGCGCCGGCGACGGCGACGCGTTACGCGCGGCTCAATTTGTGGGCCGAGGAGGACGGGCAACCGGCTGACGTCATGACGCTGCCGACGCCGATTCAGGAGGTCAAGCCGATGAAGACGACTGCGCCGGTCTTGGTCGTCGAGGCGAGCGCGTTCGAATCGAACGTCCCGCCGAAGCTGCTCAACTAGCTTACGACGCGGAGCTCTCTTCGACCGGATTTCGCCACACCTTCTTCATTTTTCGAAAAAGCTGCTTTCCAAGCGGCAAAAGACCCGCCGGCACGATGCGCCTCGAGCGCGCACAGCCCGGCGTCCATCCCACCCTGCGCCAACTGATATTCCACCCACGCCCAGCGCGCCGAGGTCGGCCGGACGTCGGCCGCGCCGCGCAGCCCGCGCCTGAGCCGCTCGAGCTTGCGCTCGACCGATCGCATGTCCTCGAACGGCGCGCCGTCGAGCGGCGTGTTGCGCTTGGCCACGAACGGCGCCACGCCGAGCGCCACCGGAATGAGCTTGGAGAGCTCGCGCGCAAAGCGCACCAGCTCGTCGATATCGTCGTCGGTTTCGGTGGGCAGGCCGACCATCTCGTAGAGCTTCAAAAGCCGCATGTTATGCGTCCGCGCCAGCTCGGCCGCGCGCAAAAGATGCTTCTCCTTGGTCTTGCGCTCGATGGCCACGCGCAGCCGCTCGGATGAGCCATCCGACGCCGTGGTCAGCGTGCGATAGCCGCCGCGCGCCAACAGGCCGACCAGCTCATCGTCCAGCCGATCGGCACGCAGCGACGAGATGCCGACCTCGCGCCCGCTGTCGACCAGGCCGCGGACGATCTGGCGAATTTTGGGGTGGTCGGTGACCGCGGCGCCGACCAAGCCGACGCGCCGCGCCTCTGCGGGGACCAGACCCAAGACCACCTCGGGCGCGACCAGCCGCATGCCGCCATTGGTCGAGCGGCGCATCACACAGTAGGTGCAACCGCGCGAGCAGCCACGCTCGGGCTCGACGAGAAACATGCTGCGCAGCTCGGTGTGCGGCGTCAGGATCTGCGAGCGCGCCGGCAAGAGGTGGTCGTCCGCGCGCGCCACCGCGGGCAGCGTTTCGCCGTGAATGCTGGGCACCCAGAAGCCCGGCTGCTTGGCAAAGTAGGCCAGCTGATCGGCGCGCTTGCCCTCGTACTGTCCGTCGCAGCCATCGAGCAGCACCGGGATCAACGCCTCGGCCTCGCCGAGCAGGACGACATCGATGAAGCGGCCGAGCGGCAGCGGATTGGAGAAGGTCAGCGGCCCGCCGGCGACGATCAACGGATGGCGCTGGTCGCGGTCGGCGGCCAGGACCGGTATGCCACACAGCCCCAGACAGTCGAACAGGCCGGTCAGCTCGAGCTCGTAGGCCACCGAAAAGGCCAGCACCGGCAGATCGCCGACGGGCAGCCCGCTCTCAGCGGTCAAAAGCGGCAGCCGCGCTTGCCGCCACGCCTCGACATCGTCGGGCAAAAACGCGCGCTCGCCGAACCAGTCGGCGTGCGCATGGACCAGCCGATAGATGGTCTGGTAACCGAGCGACGACATGGCGACGTGGTACGGGCTCGGGTAGACCAGCGCCAGCCGCTTACCCCCCTTGGGGGCCAGCGCACCGAGCTCGTCGGCCAGGCGCACCCGCTCCTGCTCGCGGAGATCGTGCCTGTGGGCTCGGGCCATCTGAGAAGGAGTATACGCGACTCTACGGAGCTGCTTGACCTCGCTCGTCGGCGCCGTAAAGATGCCAGGTATGCGGGCGGTGGCAGCGTCGGTTCCGGAGCGCATCTCGCTCAGTGAAGACGCGCTGTCCGAGGCTGGCGCCCACGTTGTCGTGCTGCCCGAGGGGCGGGTGATCTGTCAGCCGGCGTTTCCCCATGTGTACGACGCCAACGTGGTCCGGCGAGTGCGGCTTCGTCGCAGCGATCTAGACGGGCAGCTGGCTCGCTTGGCAGCGCCGCTCGAGCGCATTGGCGCGCGCCATCTTCAGCTGGTTCTCGACGGGGCCGACGTGCCGATCGAGGTCGCCGCGATGCTCGGCGAGCGCGGCTTTCATCGCGATCGACTGCTGGCGATGACCGTCGGCGGACCTGCCCAAGGCGGTCGTCACGCCGAGATCGTGCTCAAGCAGGTACCGAGCGAAGCGCCCTGGAGCGATTTTGCCGGCGCCATGGATCGCATGAATCGCGAAGAGCCGTGGTACGCGCCGGCGGTTTCCGAAGAGGTGATCGGCTCGCTCGGGCTCAAGGCCAGGAGCGGACCGTTGCAGCTTTTTGTCGCGCTCGAGCACGGACGGGTCGTGGGATCGATTGGCCTCGGCGGCGGCGATTTGGCCAACCGCGTTCAAGCCATCCTCTCGGTCGGCACGCTGCCCGAAGCGCGCGGGCGCGGCGTGGCCCGCGCCATGGTCCTGGAGCTCGTCGGACGAGCCCGCCGCAGCGGCGCCGACATCATCTATCTGATCGCGCGCGCCGACGACTGGCCCAAGGCGCTCTATCGCAAGCTGGGATTCGACGTCGCGTTCAGCTTCGATACCTATTTACGTCCGCCGCGCTGACAGCGCTCGCTCAGGCCAGAGGATCGGTCGAGTGGCTCAGCTTCGGCCGACGAAATTTTTTGCGAAGTTGCGTAGCACTGCTTCGGCCAGCGGCGTGTCGCTGACTCGCGCGACGGAGGCCTCCATCTCCTCGCCGCGTCGTAACAGATCCGGCGTCAGCTGCGCCGAGCGATGGCGCATGATGCGTCGCACGACGGTGGCGTTCATCTCGGGATGAAACTGCACACCGCGAACATGGTCGCCGACGGCGATCGCCTGATGCGGCGTCAAGGCCGAGCTGGCCAAGGGGCGCGTGCGCGGACCGAGGAGCTCGACGTCATCCTGATGCGATTGATTGACCGCCATCGCCGCCGGCAAGCCGGCGAAGAGCGGGTCCCGGGCGCCTTCGGCATTGAGCGTGACCTCGACCGTGCCGACCTCCCAGCCGTTGGGATTGAGCCGCACCGTCCCGCCGAACGCGTGCGCGATCAGCTGATGTCCGAAGCACACGCCGAGCACCGGCTGGCCGCGCGACTCTGCTGCGCAAATCAGCTCCGCCGCCGCGTCCATCCAGGCCTCGGGCTTGACCAGCGAGCGCGGTGAGCCGGTGACCAGCACGGCGTCGACGTCGTCGAGCGATGCCTCCGGCTGGTCGAACGCATTGTGCACGACCTGCTCGAAGTCGGGCAGGACGCGACCGAACCAGGATTCGTAGTCGCCGATGTCGGCGACCAGCCTGTGGTCGGTCTGGCCGGTCTTGTAGACGAGGATGCGCTTGGGCCGCGGCCGGTGGCAGAACATCGATTGACCTCGATCTTAACGACCGCGACGCCCAAAGATCAAATTGTCGGTGACGTGTCTCAGCCCAGCTGCGTGAGCATCGTCTCGGCGTTCGAGACTTCGAACTTGCCCGGCGCTTCGATGTTGAGCTGCTTAACCACGCCATTTTCCAGCAGCATCGAGAAGCGCTGCATACGCACGCCCAAACCGAACGCGCTTAGATCGACCTCGAGCCCGAGCTTCTTGGTCAGCTCGCCGTTGCCGTCGCCGAGCATGCGCACCTTGCCCAGCGCGTGCTGTTCACGCCCCCATGCCGCCATGACGAAGCCGTCATTGAGCGAGATGCACCACACCTCGTCGACGTGCTTGGCGCGCATCTGGTCGAGGTGTTTGACGTAGCCCGGCACGTGTTGCGCCGAGCAGGTGGGCGTGTAGGCGCCGGGCAAACCGAAGATGACGATGCGCTTGCCTTCGCTGGCCGCTTTGACCGAAACGCTCTTGGGCGCGATCGGGCAAGCCTCGCCGAACTCGGTCGATTCAGTCAGTGTCGCGTCGGGAACGTGCTCTCCAATTTTGATCATCAAAGCTCCTAGTGTGCTGTCCGGTTAATTGTGTGGATCTTGCGGCTGCCGGATCGGCTCGGGCGCAAGGCGTGCTGGCCGACGAATACTGCCTGTATTTGAGGGCAGTGCAACGCAGCGAGCGAGTCGACGAAAGCCCGCAGAATTAACCGGACAGCACACTAGATGGTGGTCGGCGATTATCCGCGCAGCGCGGACATGAAGATACTTGCCAGCTTGAACGGATTCGGTCGCGCCTCGAAATAGGTCAGCTTGCGCATCACCTGATGCGACTGCGTGTTGGTCACGAACCAGGGCGGCTTCGGCAAGATCGCCGCTTGGCCGTGGCCGACGCCGCGCGGGAACGGATAGAACGGCGCGGTCACGACGCTCTTTTGCGGCCGGTCGAACAGGAGCGCGTTGTGGACGATGCCGTGGCCGCTGCGAATGTCGTTGCGCGCGTGGCCGGGGAATGCGCCCCAGGTCGCCTGCGCCAATAAAAACCCGACGCCGGTCCAGCTGTTGATCGCGATGCAACCATAACGAAGCTGCGCTATGGCGTCGTCGAACGTCTGGCCGAGCTGCTTGCGTGTCTCGGGATGGATCAGGATGTTGGCCCCGAGCGTGCCCCACAGGGTGTCGTTGCAAAACGAGACGGCGTTCGACAAAAAAGTCGCCGCGTCGTTGCCCGGCAAGCGGGTCTCAGACAGCACACCGCCAAAGGCCTCCTCGACGAAGCAAAATTCCTGCGCGTTGCCCGATGGCAGGCCGGCGACGACCGTGCGCGGCACAACGCCCGGCGCGATGCTCGACGGATCGATCAACTCGGCGTCTTTGTGGGCCGCCACCGCGCTCTTCTGCCGGTCGGCGGCGCCGGGATAGTACGCCTTGCGAT
>JBBQIO010000203.1:0-6672 GCA_038325015.1 Polyangia bacterium | reverse complement strand
CACATACCCGAGCGTATGCTCCCTCAGCTCAGTCCGGGCGCGCTCGCGCTGCGCGCAACTGTGACGCGCTCAGCGGAGCATAAGCGGGACTTTTGCGGGGTTACTTGCGGAGGACGGCGTAGCTGGTCAGAAAGCAAATGGCGGCGTTGAGCGTCAGCCAGGTGCTCTCGAGCGCGTCCGGAATGAAACGGATGTCCACCGTGTGCACCAGCGCGTGGCCGAGCAGGTGGGCGCCGATGCCGATCGAAAGACCGGCAAGTAGGCCGCGCAGGTTTCGTCGCGAGTAGAGCAGCGTCGCGGCCAAAAGCGGGATGAGCGCGCTGTAGGTCAGCGGATTGCCATGCGCCGCCGAGCCGAGGAGCAGATCCCAGGCCGGCAGCCCTTGGGTGACCAGTGTGCCGGCTGCGCCGCCGAGCGACGGCACGAAGAACAGACCGCTGGCACCGACGACGAGCGAGGCCAAACCCGCAACTCCCAGGCCACCCGCCAAGAGCCCACGACGCCGCAAACCGAGCAGCAGCAGGGCAGCAGCCGCGCCGCCCAATCCGAGCTCCAGCCCGCCCAGGTCGTTCTTGGCCTCGGCCACGGCGCGACCGGCGTCGACGATTCCGGCGCCGAAGTGGTTGGCCCCGTCGGGTGCGCGCGTCTTGGGTGCCTGCGCCGTCGATTTCAAGAGGCCTTCGACGGCATCCGGATCAGTCACGCCCGCCGATACCAGCAGCGCCGCGACCCCGGCCACGTGCGGGCTGGCCATCGAGGTGCCCATGAACAGGAGGTAGTCGTTGCGCGAGGTGTCACCGGGCACGACGGTGTTCTGCAGCACGCCGTCCATCATGCCGTCGCCATTTTGATCGACGCGCGTGTTGCCGCCCGGCGCCGCCACGTCGATCTCTTTGCCCCAGTTCGAATAGAACGTCGTCGACCCGTCGAACTGGGTCGCCGCCACCGCGATGGCGTGCGGGTAGGCGGCCGGGAAGCTGACCTTGCCGCGTCCATCGTTGCCGGCAGCGCACACGACGACGACTCCTTTGTCGTGTGCGTACTTGATGGCTTTTTGTAGCACCGACGAGGCGAGCGGACCGCCGAGGCTCATGTTGATGACCTTGGCGCCGTGATCGGCGGCAAAGCGGATGCCCTCGGCGATGCCCGAGACCGACCCGGAGCCGCGCGCCGAAAGCACCTTGATCGGCATGATCTTGGCGTGGAACGCCACGCCGGCGACGCCGACGCCGTTGTTGGTCGACTGCGCGATGGTGCCGGCGACGTGCGTGCCGTGGCCATGATCGTCGACCGCATTGGTCGTATGGGTGACAAAGTTATAGCCGCCGACAATCTCGGTCTCGGCCAGATCCGGGACCGGTGCCACGCCGGTGTCGATCACGGCGACGATGACACCGTCACCCTGCGCGCGCTTCCACGCCTCCTTGGCGTGGATCTGGTCGAGGTGCCACTGGTACTTGAACTTGGGGTCGTTGGGAAAGCCGGCATGGCTCGCATCGACGGTAGGCGTCGCGACGAGGGCCTCTTCGTCCGGAGCCATCGCGTCTTCGGGCAGCGAATAGAGCAGCTCGAAGTCGGCCGCGTCTACCTCGCTCTGGCCGCGCAGCTCGCCGAGCAGCGCACCCGGGTCTTCGCTGTCGACAGTGTAAATTTCGTCGACGCCGCTGAACGACGAAGCGGGCGCGAACACGACATGTAGTTTTTGTCCAAGCGCAGCGACTTCGGCGGCCGTCTCGCCCGCGCGAAACTCGACCGCCAGCCGATGCGGAACCGCCTCGGCGTCGTCCACCGTGCTGACCGCCGCGGCCAACGGATGGTCGTCGCGCGGGTCAATGAGCGTTCGCCCCCACGAATGCAGCGCCACGAGCCCACCGACAACTGCCGCACAGGACATCAGCGTGCGCACCCTGCTTGGTCTGGTCACGTGTTACCTCCGCTTCATCATTATAGACAGCAAACGCACCACGCGCCCGTAATGGTTCAGCAGGCTTATTGTAGGTCGGGAAGAGTCGGATATACTGTCGGCGCGTGAAGAAGCCGTGTGTCAAGTGCAACAAGCAAATTCCCGCGAGCGCGCTCAACTGCGTCTTTTGCAGCACCCGCCAGCCGCCGCCGCCGCTCGACGAGATTCTCGCCGGCCTCGATAGGCTGCCCAAAGGCGACGACGACGATTTCAGCGATGACTTGGCGGCATCGTACGCCACCGAGCCGACGCTGGTCGGCTTCTCGATGCAGGCCTTGGCCGAAGCCAGCGCCAAGCGCGATCTGGAGCTCGGACGCACGCCGCCGGCCTCGACGTTGGCGTTCAGCGCGCCGGGAAAATCGGTCGCCAAGCCGGAGCCCACCACGCCGGCCGTCGCGGTGGCGACGACGGAGCCAGAAAGACCCAAGGAAGCGCCCGCCGTGCCGCCGCCACCACAGCGCGCCCCGGAATCGGCACCGCGAGCCGCACGTCGCCCCAGCGCCGCCGAACAGCGCGCCCGCAACCTGTTGCGTCTCGGCGGTGGGGCGGTGCTTCTGCTGCTCCTTCTTCCGGCGGGAACGGTGTCGTTCTGGGACCGACTGCAGGTTTTGTGTGGATCGTCTTATTTGGCGTTTTTTGGCTGTCTTGCCAGTTCGCTATTTTTCGTTTTAGTCTCTATTCTTCCTCTTGATCGTTTTCGGCAATTTGGCTTGGCGGCGCTGGTCGGGATCTTGGTTGTCGCGGTCAACGGATGGGGCGTCGCCGGCGCGTGGCAGAGCATCCTGGGCTCGGTCGCGGTCGGCGTCCTGGCCACGCAGCTCCTCGAAGGGGCCCCGAACATCATGGCCACGCGCGTCGCCGCGGGTGTCGCGGTGCTGCTGATCTTCATCCCGGGGCCGCACGGCGTGCCGCTGATGGCGGCGGTGCATATGTTGAGCGGAGGCAATCACGCGCGGGCGCTGCTCGGTCTGTTGCTCTTGCTGCCGCCGCTGTTGGGCGCGCTGGCGCTGATTCCCGAGCCGCCGCTCGGCCGGCGCCTGCTTGCCGCGCTGGTCGTCGCGTGGGCACCAGCCGCGCTGTTGACCGCCGGGCTGCTGGTCGGAGACGAGCTGCAGGTCCGGCTGGCGTTCGGCGTGCTGTGCGCCTCCGTGCTGACGGTGGTGGCGCTGGCCGAAGTGCTCCGTCCGGGGCGCCACGCGCTCGTTGCTCGCGGGTAGGCGTGCGGTCAGGATCGTCGCCTTGAACGTCGGGCGATCGGTCAATGGGCGATCGATCATTGCCGAGCGCATCGGTGCGCGCGCCCCGGTGCTCCTGTTTGGCGGCATTCACGGCGACGAGCCGGCGTCGGTGCGGGTATGCCAAGCGCTGCTCGCATCGTCAACCTCTTGGTCGGGCGACTCGCTCTTGGTGGTGCCGGCGCTGAACCCGGATGGGCTGGCGGCGGGTAAAAAAAACAACGCGCGCGACGTCGACCTGAACCGCAACTTTCCGGCGCGTTCGTGGAGCCACGAGCACCGCCCCGGCTACTTTCCTGGTGCGGCGCCGCTGTCGGAGCCAGAGGCCGAAACTCTGGCGCACCTGGTGCGGGCGTTTTGTCCGCGTCTGGTGATCTCGATTCATCAGCCGTTCGGCTGCGTCAATTTCGACGGACCGGCAGAGCCGTACGCCGCGCAGCTCGCCGCCGCGTTGGGTTGGCCGCTGGTTCCGGACCTGGGCTACGCAACACCAGGATCGTTCGGTACCTGGTGGGGCCAGCAAGAGCGCCATCCGACCCTCACACTGGAGCTGCCGGGCGTCGTCGAGGACGCTGCCATCCCGGCGATTGTGACGGCGCTGCAGTCGCTGTGTCGCGGCGAGGCCCGATGAAATCGCCGGGCGATGAAGCGCTGGCCGGCCGGCTGCGACAGCTCCTCGAAGAGCATCACGGCTGCCGTTTTCGCTTCGTAGGCCACGAGGCACCCGATCCGTGCACCGCCGATCTGACGGACAGTGTGAAACCGGTGCGTCGTCGCTGCGGCAAGCACGGCACCGACGAGCTCATCGTGCCCGCGGTCGACACCATCGGTGAGCCGGGCTGGCTGGTCGTCGATCATCCTGCCAAGGGCGCGCTCTTCGAGGCCGAAGTCGGATTGCTGGCCCGCGGCTTCGACTCGTCGGGCGCGAGCGGCGAGCCGGACTCACCAGCGACGACGATGCGCCGCCGTTATCCCGAGTTGATCGGCAGGAGCCGGCCCATGCGCGAGCTTCGCCAGGTGCTCGACCGCGTCGTCTCCAGCGATTCGACGGTCCTCCTGTCGGGCGAAAACGGCACCGGCAAAGAGGTGTTGGCACGCGCCATCTACCGCCACTCGACGCGCAGCGATCAGGTTTTTCTGGCGCAGAACTGCTCGGCGCTCAACGACAATTTGCTCGACTCTGAGCTCTTCGGCCACAAGCGCGGCGCCTTCACCGGCGCGGTCACCGATCAGGCCGGGCTGTTCGAGGCGGCCGACGGCGGCACGCTCTTCCTCGACGAGATCGGCGAGATGTCGCCGGCGCTGCAGGTCAAGCTCTTGCGCGTGCTGCAAGAGGGAACCTTCACCCGCGTCGGTGACAGTCAGCCGCGCAGTGTGGATGCACGCATCCTGGCGGCCACCAATCGCGACCTGTCACGCATGGTCGTCGACGGCGCGTTTCGTGAGGACCTCTACTACCGGGTCAACGTCATTCAGATCACGGTGCCCCCCTTGCGCGATCGCAAGAGCGACATCCCGCTCCTGGTCGATCACTTCCTAGAGCGCGCGGCGGCGCGGCAGAGGCAGCGCGAAAAGCGGCTCACGGCTCGCTGCCTGACGCGATTATCGGCCTATGCCTGGCCGGGCAACGTGCGCGAGCTGGAGAACGAGATCGAGCGGCTGGTCGTGCTTGCCGGGCCGGCGACCGACATCGACTCCGATCTGCTGTCGGCGCGGATCTTGGCGCCGCCGCGTACGCCGGTCGCACGCCCCACTTCGCTCACCGACGCGGTCGATTCCGTCGAGCGCGAGCTGATCTTGGACGCGCTGACACGACACCGATGGAACAAATCGCGCGCCGCGATCGAGCTGCGCATCAGCCGCCGCAACCTGATCCGGAAGGTCGCGCGCTATGGCCTGACTCGCCCTTAGCCCAAAAACGGCCGGCCACGACCCACTGAGCGCGGCTCGGCGATTCGCTGACGCACGCGCGCGCAGGCCTCGATCGACGCATCACGCAGCGACATGCCGAGCGCCAGACGACAGGCCAGCTCGGTCGACAGCGCGCAGCCGGTGCCATGCGGGGTCGGCCCCTCGACGCGCTCGCCGGGGATATCGAGGGCGCCGTCACCGTCGACCAAGACATCGGTGGGCTCCCCTTCCAGGTGGCCGCCCTTGGCCAGCACCGCGAGCGGCCCGCGACGCCGCAGATCACGCGCCGCCTGGCGCATCGACACCAGGTCGTGAACCGAGGCGCCGGTGATGGTGGCCAGCTCGTTGACGTTGGGTGTGACCACTGTCGCCAGCGGCAAGATGGATCGCAGGACGGTCGCGGCCGCGCCTTCGAGCAGGGCCACCCCACGCGTCGCACGCAACACCGGATCGAGCACCACCGGAACGGCGCGCAGCGCCGGTCGACGCAAGACGTGCGCCACCACCTCGACGATCGCCGCGTTGGCCAGCATGCCGATCTTGACCGCGCGAATGTCGAAATCGTCGACCAGCCGCGCCAGCTGATCCGAGATCACTTGCGGCGGCGCCGGGTGCATCCAAGCGCACTGCTGCGAGTCCTGCTCGGTCAGCCCGGTCACGACCCCTGCGGCGTGAAAGCCGAGCTGGGTGGCGATGCGCGCGTCGGCCAGGATGCCGGCGCCCCCGGAGGGATCGAAGCCGGCAATAATCAGCAGCGTCGCCTGGCGCATCTCGTCGCGCGGCAGGCGTGACGTGTTGTCGTAGGAAACGTGCGCGGGCACGCCGTCGTTGTTGTGCTCAAAAGCCGCCATTTTGCCCGCACCCTAATGACGGCGACGCCGGAATGTCAAACCGGGCCGCCGGTAAATAGCGTATGATTCCCGGCGGAGTGTCTATGCTTAGGTTCACTCTCCTTACTCTGTTGGTCGTCTTGCCTGGGGGGATTTTGCTCGACGCGGCGCCGGCCCGTGCGCAGAGCGAAGACGCGCGCGAACGGGCGCGCTCGCACTTCGAGGCGGGACGCGCGCTCTACAATTTGAAGAACTACAGCGACGCCATTCGCGAGTTTTCCGCCGGGTATCAGCTGTCGTCGTTGCCGCAATTTTTGGTCAATCTCGCGCAATCCTATCGCCTGCTCGGCGAAGGGTCGCAGGATGCCGACGCCGCACGCGTCGCGTTCCGACAGGCGCAAGCGATGTACAATAAATTCCTCGAGGACGCGCCGGCGAATGATCCGCAGCGCGAGAGCGTGCGGCAGCTTCTAGCCACGGTCGAGCTTAAGATCGAGGCGCTGCCGCCACCCCGCCCGATCGTCCCGACGGCCGAGACTGCGCAGCCGTCGCCCGAGCCGGTTGCGCTGGTTGCGGTAGCGCCGCCGCACAGGAGCTTCATCCGCCGGAACTGGTGGATCTTTCCCGTCGCCGCGGTGGTGATCGGCGGCGTCGCGGTGGGGGTTTATTTCGGCACTCGCGGAACGGGAGTGGACTGCAGCTCCGCCTCTTTAGGTTGCCTCACAGCGCACTG
>JBBQIO010000202.1:0-6677 GCA_038325015.1 Polyangia bacterium | reverse complement strand
GCACGACCACGAACGGTCGCTCATGGCGCGCACTGACCTGATGAATCCGCTTGGCCAGTCGGCTCTTGCCGGTGCCGTTTTCGCCGCGCAGGAGCACTGGCACATCGTGCGCCGCGACCTTGGTGAGCCTCTCGTATAGATGGGTCATGAGCGGCGAGCCGCTGGCGTCGTCGAGCTGCGGGTCGGCCTCGTCGAGCTGCGCACGCAGCGACAGGACTTGCCGCTCCAGCTCTCGGCGGGACCGCACCCGCTGCACCAGATGACGAATCTGCTCCGGCGTAAACGGCTTGGGCAGATAGTCGCGCGCGCCGCGCGAGATCGCGTCGACGGCGGTCCCGATCGTGGCGTAGGCAGTGATGATCACGACCTCGGCCGTCGGGCTGCGTGCCAGGAGCTTGGGCAGAAAATCGAGGCCGTTCTCCTCGCCTAACCGCAGATCCAAAAACACCAGATCGAAGGTCGCACGATCGCTCGCAGCCTGTGCAGTGGCAATACTCGAGGCTTCGACAACGCGACAGTGCGCCGACTCCAAACAGACTACCAACACGGAGCGGATGTTCTTTTCGTCGTCGACGACTAGAACACTCAGGGGCGCCAGCTTGCCGGCACTATTCACCGCGATGCACCGAAGCGCCGATCAAGCGCGATATTGAGCAGCAGCACATTGACGCGCGGCTCGCCGAGAAACCCCAGATCGCGCCCTTCGACGGCGCCATCGACGACCTGCGCGACGCGCTCGGCCGCGACACCGCGCGCCTTGGCCACGCGCACAGTTTGCCAGCGCGCACCCGCGACCGAGATGTGCGGGTCGAGCCCGCTGGCCGAGGCCGTGACCAGATCATCGGCAATGGGCAGCGGCGCATCGGGATTGGCGCGGCGCAGTCGCTCGATGTCGGTGCGAATTCGGTCGGCGAGCTTCTTCGATGTCGGCGCAAAATTCGACCCCGCTGAGCTGGTGGCATCGTACCCTTTGTCGCCCGCCGCCGACGGCCGCGGCCAAAAATAGTCGGTACGCGCAAATGACTGACCGATCAGCTCTGAGCCGATGGCCACACCGTGCTCGTCGAAAACGAAGCTCCCGGCGGCGCGATTGGCAAACAGCACGCGCGCCAGCCCGGTCAACAGCAACGGATAGGCGAGCCCGGTCAACAGCAGGGTCAACGCCGTCATGCGCAGCGCAGTCAGCATCGTCTTCATCACGTCGCCCCGATCCCGGCAAGTAAGAGGTCGATCAGCTTGATCCCGACGAACGGCGCAATCACCCCACCCAGCCCGTAAATGAGCAGCGACCGGCGAAGCAGCGCCGCCGCGCCGAGCGGACGATAGCGGACGCCGCGCAGCGCCAGCGGAATCAGCAGCACGATGATGATCGCGTTGAAGATCACCGCCGACACGATGGCCGAGTAGGGCGACGCGAGGCGCTTCACGTTGAGCGGCGCGAGGGGCGGAAACACGCCGAGGAACAGCGCCGGCAAGAGGGCAAAATACTTGGCCACGTCGTTGGCGATGGAAAACGTGGTCAGCGTACCGCGCGTCATCAAGAGCTGTTTTCCGACTTCGACGATCTCCAGGAGCTTGGTTGGATTGGAGTCGAGGTCGACCATGTTGCCGGCCTCTTTTGCGGCCTGCGTTCCAGTGTTCATGGCCACGCCGACGTCAGCCTGCGCGAGCGCGGGGGCATCGTTCGTCCCGTCGCCGGTCATGGCCACGAGCTTGCCCTTTTGCTGCTCGTTCTTGATCAGCTGCATCTTGGCTTCGGGCGTGGCCTCGGCCAAAAAGTCGTCGACACCCGCCTCTTTGGCGATGGCGCTCGCAGTGCGCGGATTGTCGCCCGTGATCATGACCGTGCGAATGCCCATCAGCCGGAAGCGCGCGAAGCGCTCTGCGATGCCGCTTTTAACCACGTCCTTCAAATGGATAAGACCGAGAATCCGACTGCCCTCGGAGACCGCCAGGGGCGTGCCGCCGAGATCGCCTATCTTGCCGGCCGCGTCGATCACCTCGGCCGGCGGCGTGCCGCCAAGTGAGGCGACATGCTTACAGACCGCGTCGACGGCCCCTTTGCGAATCACGCGTTGGCCGAGGTCGACGCCGCTCATCCGCGTCTGGGCGGTAAAGGGGATGAATTGCGCGTCGAGCTGCGCCAGGTTTCGACCGCGCAGGCCATATTTTTCCTTAGCCAGAACGACGAGCGAGCGCCCCTCCGGCGTCTCGTCCGACAGACTGGCGAGCTGTGCTGCGTCGGCCAGCTCATCGAGCTTGACGCCGGCCGCGGCGATGAATTCGGCGGCCATACGATTGCCCAACGTGATGGTGCCGGTCTTGTCGAGGAGGAGCACGTCGACGTCGCCCGCGGCTTCGACCGCGCGCCCGCTCATGGCGATCACGTTCTTTTGCAGCAGCCGATCCATTCCCGCGATGCCGATCGCCGACAGGAGCCCGCCGATGGTTGTCGGGATCAAACACACCAGCAGCGCGACGATGGTCGTCACCGACAGCCGAATGTTCGAGTAGAGCGCCAGCGGCACCAGCGTCACACAGGCGAACAGGAAGACCAGCGTGAGGCCGACCAACAGGATGTGCAGCGCAATTTCATTCGGCGTCTTTTGCCGCGCTGCTCCTTCGACCAATCGGATCATGCGATCGAGAAACGACTCGCCAGGGTCGGCCGTGACGCGCACGACGATTCGATCGGACAGCACCTTGGTGCCGCCCGTGACCGACGAACGGTCGCCGCCCGATTCGCGAATGACGGGAGCCGACTCCCCGGTGATTGCCGATTCGTCGACCGACGCAATGCCCTCGATGACCTCGCCATCGGCAGCGATCAGCTGCCCGGCGTCGACGACCATCAGATCGCCCTTGCGCAGCAGTGATGCACTGACGCTCTCTTCTCGATCGGCAGTATCGGGCGAGCGGATTATTTTTCGTGCGACTGCTTCGTGGCGCATTTTCCGCAGCGAGGCGGCCTGTGCTTTGCCGCGCCCTTCGGCGACGGCCTCGGCGAAATTGGCGAACAGCACCGTGAACCACAGCCAGACCGTGACCGTGGCAGAAAACCAGAGTGGCGCATGCTCGGCCGAGCGATGCACGATGTCGCGAAGCAGCAGCGCGGTGGTCAGCGCGCTGCCCACGCCCACCACGAACATGACCGGATTGCGCGCCAGGACCCGCGGGTCGAGCTTGGCAAAAGCCCCCACAATGGCCGGCCGCACGATCGACGGGTCGAACAGCGACACGCTCTTGACGGTCGCCATCAGTACACCGTCCCGGCATGGGCGACGAAGTGCTCGACGATCGGCCCCAACGCGAGGGCCGGGAAGAAGGTCAACGCACCGACGATGACCACCACCGCGACAAGCAGCGCGGTAAACAGCGGTCCGTTGGTCGGAAAGGTTCCCGGCCCGAGCGCGACCGTCTTCTTGTTGAGCATCGATCCGGCGATCGCCAAGATCGGCAAGATCATCAAGAAGCGGCCGGCGAGCATGGCGAACGCCAGGGAGAGATTCCACCAACTGGTATTCGCGTTGAGCCCGGCAAATGCCGAGCCGTTATTGCCGGTGCCGCTGACGAATGCGTATAAGATCTCAGTCAGGCCGTGCGGTCCACCGTTGTTGAGCGACGAGACACCGTAAGGGCGCACCGCCGACCAGGCCGACAGCCCCAAGATGAGGAGCGGAAAGATCAGCACATAAATCATCGCCAGCTTCATCTCCTGCTGCTCGATCTTTTTGCCGAGATATTCCGGCGTGCGGCCAACCATCAAGCCGGCGATGAACACGGTCAGGATGACGAACACCAGGATGCCGTACAGCCCGGCGCCGACGCCGCCGAAGATCACCTCGCCGAGCGCGATGTTGGTCAGCGGCACCAACCCGCCGAGCGGTGTGAAGCTGTCGTGCATCGAGTTGACGGCGCCGCAGGAGGCATCGGTGGTCACTACTGCGAACAGCGTCGACGCGGCGACGCCGAAGCGCTGCTCTTTGCCTTCGAGGTTGCCGAGCGGCTGCGCGACGCTCGACGCGATCGCCGAATTGCCGTGGCTCTCAGCCGAGTAGCACGCCACCACGCCGACGAAAAACAGCGCGGACATGGCTGCGAATAGCGCCCAGCCCTGCTTGCTGTCGCGCGCCATTTTGCCGTAGGTGAAGGTCAAGCCCGCCGGGATCGCGAAGATCAAGACCATCTGCACCAGATTGGTCAGCGGCGTCGGGTTCTCGAAGGGATGGGCGCTGTTGGCATTGAAGAAGCCGCCGCCGTTGGTGCCCAGCTGCTTGATCGCCTCTTGGGACGCGACCGGCCCCATCGCGATCAATTGCTTGGCGCCTTCGAGCGTCACGACCTCGCGGTACGGCGAAAAATTTTGCAGCACACCCTGCGACACAAACAGCAGCGCGACGACGATCGAAAGCGGCAAGAGGACGTACAAAATAGCGCGCATGAGATCGACCCAGAAGTTGCCGATCGTGCGCGCGCCGTCGCGTCCGGGGGTTCGTGTCAGGCCGCGCGCCAGTGCCAGCGCCACGCCCATGCCGACTGCCGCCGAGGTGAAGTTGTGCCACGCCAGCCCCGCCATCTGCGTCAGGTAGCTCATCGTCGCTTCGCCGGCGTACGACTGCCAGTTGGTGTTGGTGACAAAGCTCGCCGCGGCGTTGAACGCGAGCGTCGACTCCACGCCGGGCAGATGCTGCGGATTGAGCGGCAAGTAGAGCTGCGCGCGCTCGATGGCAAAGGTCACGACCACGCCACACGCGCTGAAGAGCAGCATGGCGGCGGCGTACTGCCACCACGTCTGCTCGCGCTGTGCATCCACACCACACAGCCTGTAGAGCCCGCGCTCGAACGGCCCAAGCACGCGCGGAAGTGGCTGCCGTTGGCCTTCGAACACGCGATGCATGTAGTGGCCGAGCGGTGCGGTCACCGCGACGACCAGCCCAAAGAACGCCAGGATCTGCAGCCAGCCGATGAGCGTCATCTCAAAAACGCTCAGGATAGACGAGTGCGTAGATAAGGAACCCGCTCAACAAAAACGACACCGCAATACCGATGACATCGTCGAAGCTCATTCGTTCACCGAACCGGCGTTGAGCAGATCGCGTGCCGTCGACCGCGCCCGCAGCGGCTCGCCGTTTTGCCGGCCGTGGCATTGCATTGTGCAATCCGGGCCCGCTGCGATTGCACGGGTCGGCTCCTCCCCGGCCGCTGGGATGACGCCGAGGTCACCTGTCCCTAGCTTTAGCTAGAGCCGTTCGCAGTCCGCGGACGGAAACTTCGCCTACGCGAGTAAGAGGGGTCGAGATGATCGAGTTGTACGCGCGCGACGCCCTGATCGTCAGCGTACAAATCCTGCATGAACCCGTTAAGGTCCGTTCCCATGAAAGTCATGGGGATGCGCTCGTGGAAACGCGGTTTGCCGATGGAGCTGATCGAGCTGACGGCGCCGGCGCCAGGCAAACGAGAAGTGCGCGTCGCGGTTCACGCCGTCGGCGTCAATCCGGTCGACTGGAAGATGCGCGAGAGCGGCCCGCTGCGGCTGGCGGCGCGCATCATCGGTTTCTTTCGCCGGTTGCCGCCGCCGGTCGTCGTGGGCGTCGACTTCGCCGGCGAAATCGAGGCCGTTGGCAGCAGTGTAAAAGACTGGAAGGTGGGCGATCGCGTGGTCGGTGGCTGCAATTTTTCGCGCGGCCAGCGCGGCAGCTACGCCGATACCGTGTTCGTTCGGGGTGACCAGCTCGCGCTCTTGCCGGCGTCGGTTTCGTTCGAGGTCGCAGGGTGCTTGCCGGTCGCCGGCGTAACTGCGTACCGCGCGTTGACCGACTACGTACCCGTCGGGCCGGGCAAGCGCGTGCTCGTGCTGGGCGCGTCGGGCGGCGTCGGACAGTTTGCGCTGCAGATCGCCAAGCGAGTGCTGCTCGCCGATTTCGTCGGCGCCGTCTGCTCGGGAAAAAATCGCGCGCTGGTCGCCGCGTTGGGCGCTGACGCGGTGTTCGACTACAGCCAAAGCGACGCTCTGGCGCAGGCCAAACCGAACGGTCCGTACGACGTCATCGTTGATTGCGTCGGCACGTACGGCGGTCGGGCGTGTCGCGGACTTTTGGCCAAGGGCGGCCGCCACGTGATGGTGGCCGGCGATTCCCCGAGCTCGATGTTTCAGGTCGTGGTGCCCCCGTTTCGCTCGCGCGCCATCCTCGGCGTTGTCGACGGGCCCCACCTGACGCCGCTGGTGGCCGCGGTCGCGGCGGGAAAAGTCACCGTCAACATCGCGCATCGCTTTGCGCTCGCCGAAGCGGAAAAGGCGCACGAGCTGAGCCGCGGCGCTCGCACCGTCGGAAAAATCGTCTTACTGACACGCTGATTGATGCCACGGACCTTGTGACTGCGCCGATCGAGGGTCGATCAGGTCGATCCGTGCGATCAGATCGAAAAAGGGTAGGTAATTCTGGCTAGCGCCCCCGGCGCAAACTCGAACGCGCGACCCTCGGCTTAGAAGGTCTGTGCTCTATCCTGATGAGCTACGGGCCCAGTTACCGACGGAATGATGGCGCCGCCGCGAATCTGATCCAGGTGCCGCTCTGAAACTGATCCACCCCGCGGGGTGTACATCCTATCGTTTTTTGGTCTTGGTCGTCTCTGGCTCCTCCGGTTCTGGCGCTGTGGGCTGCGCCTGGCGACGAAGC
>JBBQIO010000201.1:0-6685 GCA_038325015.1 Polyangia bacterium | reverse complement strand
TCAGCGCCGCCTCGTCGAGCAGCGTGACGTGGTAGCCGACCTGCGCGAGCGCGGCAATGACCTCGTCGCCGGCGCCAGGAATGTAGCCGAGCTCGCGCGGACCGCGGGCCAGATCGAAGCGGCACAGCCGCACGCTCGACGACGGAAACAGCACCTGGATCGGGATGTGGCCGTGATCGATGTGGCGCACCGCGCGCTCCCACGGGGTGCCGTCGACGGTCGCGGTCAGCGCCAGCGAGGCGTGCAGCGGCGAGCGATCTTTGGCCAGCGCCGGCGGATGAAGCGTCAGCGTGACCACCTGCTCGTCGCCCTTTTTGGCCAGCGCGATAGCGGTGTGGGCCGGCTCGACGCGCCACGCGCCGGTGGCCGCATTCGTCGACGCAGCGAGGTCGCCGTGGGCCCCGTCCATGCTGGCCTTGACCACCACGCGCAACGACTGTGCGCCGGCGTCGGGAAACATGACGTTGGCCGCGGCCGGCGTGATGGTCAAGGGCGGCGAGATCTCGACGGCTCGGGTGCGCTCACCGGCCGTCGGGTCGGTCCACTTGAAGAGGATGGGCCGCCGCACCACGAGCTTTTGCTTTTGTGCGCCGAAGGCGACGACGAACTCAGCCTCCATTCCGGCGGTCTCGGGGAGACCAATGTCGACCAGCTGAGCGACCGTGAACAGCCCGGGCGCGGGCGGCAGCGCCAACCAGTAGGGGTCCGACACGACGCTCGTGGCTGGGATGGCAGCGCTCAGCTCGCTCTTCGACGCTAGTTCCAAAGGCAACGGCTGACCAACCTGGAGCGCAGGGGCGAGCGGCTGCCCGCTGCTGTCGAGCAGGCGAATCTCGTCGAGGGCGATCACCGCGTCGGAGCGATTGAGGGCGGTGACCGCGACCTTGATCTTTTGCCCCGGCACGGCGATGAAATCGGCGGCGCTGGCCTCCAGGTACAGTCCGGCGCAGGCCACGATCAGCGCGCGCACCTCGGCGAGCTTTTGCGCCTTCCACGGATGGTCCGGCAGCCGCGCCATCTCGGCCTCGACGTCAAACAGTGCGGTTACGCTGGCCGCCGGATGGGTCAGCGAAAAATCGTGTCGCACCTGCTCGATCAGGGCCTTGAGGTGTCCCGCGCCTTTGACCCGCGCCCAGCTTTGATCGATGGCGGCGAACGGTGAAGGCGCCGCGGGCTGGCCGTCGAGCGGGGTAAAATACTCGAGCTGCCTGCCGCGCCGCTTACTGGCGCCGAACCCCTGGCTCTTGTGCATCGAGCGGCTGTCGGCGGCCATCTCGCCGTAGGACACGCCGCGCAGCACATTGAAGCCGCCGATGTCCAAGGATGCCAGCGCCGGCAGCTCGGCCGCCGAGGGGCCGTCTTTGGGGCCAAACGAAAAATGGTTCCAGAAGATCCGCTTGGGCTGCCACACGCCGACCAGCGCGACCTGGTCGGGGCGATAGGAGGCGTCGCCGGCCCGCTTGAACGCTTCTTCAGCCAGCCGCGCCGAGGCCGTGTGATGGCCGTGGGTCTCGCTGTCGGCCGGCGAAAAGCGCGTGACCACGATATCCGGTCGGGCACGCCGAATCGCCCACACCACATCGGCGAGCACGTCGTCGTGACCCCAGATGGACAGCGTCTCCTCCGCCGTCTTGGAAAAGCCGAAATCGCGCGCGCGGGTAAAGAGTTGCTCGGCGCCATCGGTGCGCCGGGCGGCCAGGAGCTCCTGCGTGCGGATCATGCCCAGTAGAATTCCCTGCTCCGAGCCGATGAGATTTTGTCCGCCGTCGCCACGCGTGATCGACAGGTAGGTCGTGTGCAGGAGGCGCTGGTTGTTCAGATACGACAAAAGCTGCGTATTTTCGTCATCCGGATGGGCGGCGACATAGAGGACGTTGCCGACCACGGCGAGCCTCTCGAGCGCGGATTGCAGCTCGGCGGCATTGGGCTGGCGCGGTGGCACACCGGCGCCGTACGCCGACCCGCTGAGGATCAGGAGATTCGACACGGCGATCGCAAAGACTGTATCGGAAACGGACATGGTTGCGCCGCAGTATAGAGCGCTGGTCGACGGGGCGAAGAGGAGAAAGCGACGCGGGAATTTGTTTGTCGCCGGCTACGTTCATACTGTCTTCCACGATGAGCTCCCGTTCGTTCGCTGCCGCCTATCTCGCCTCCGAGGAGCGCGCGACGCGTTTTTTGCGCGACGACTTTCGCGATCCGGAGCGCCGCATCGAGCGGACCCGGGGCGCCTGTCGGCCCGTCGCGCCGGAGATCCTCGGGGCCATCGAGGAGAGCAGTCCCCGGTCCCCAGCGTGTGCAGCAGCGCTACACACGCTGAAAAGTGGTGCAGCGGTCGTGGTCACCGGTCAACAGGTCGGGCTGTTCGGCGGCCCGCTGTACAGCTACTACAAAGCCGCGTCCGCGGTGGCCGTCGCGCGTGCACTCGAAGCCGAATCCGGCGTGCCGTGCGTGCCGATCTTTTGGCTGCAGACCGAGGATCACGACTTCGCCGAGATCGCGACTGCGCGCGTTCCCGAGGGTGAGAGAAGTCTGACGCTCGCGCTTGACGTCGCCGGTGGGCACGACGCGCTGCCAGAGCGCGCGTCGGTTGCGCATCGCACGCTCGGGCCGGAGACCGCGCCGCTCCTCGACGCACTCGACGCGGTGTTGCAAACGCTGCCGCACGGCGCCGAAGCGATCGGCAAGGTGCGCGCTGCCTATGCGCCGGGGCGGCGGATCGCCGACGCGTTCCGAACGCTTCTAGGCGGGCTCTTCGCCGACGACGGGCTCCTCTTGCTCGATCCGCGTCAGCCCGAGATCGCCCGCGCCGCCGCGCCGCTCTATGCCGAAGCGCTCGCCAAAAACGACGCGATTGCCGCGGCCCTTTCGGAGCGGTCGTTGGCGCTCGACGCCGCCGGCTTCGACGTGCAGGTGCCGATCCGCGCCGGGAGCTCGCTCCTGTTCATGCACCAGGAAAACGAGCGCGGCGCGCGCTTTCGCATTCCCGCCTGCGATACGGATTCTTTTGTCGCGCTGGTAGCGCGCGAGCCGCTCCGCTTCTCCAGCTCGGCACTGTTGCGGCCGCTCCTCCAGGATCGACTCTTGCCGACGGCGGCCTATGTCGGCGGGCTGGGCGAGCTGAGCTATTTTGCCGAGCTCGGCCCGCTGTACGCGCTGTTCGGCCAAATGATGCCCCTGGCGATTCCGCGCGCGCGCTTCTTGGTGGTCGACGAGCGGGCCCGTGCTCGCCTCAGCGATCTCGGGCTTTGTGCTGGTGACTTGGCGTGTGATGACGACGCGTGGCGTCGGTTGGTCGCGCGCATCGTTTGCGCCGAAGAGTCCACGGAATCTCCGGGCGAGCTCCGCGCGCGCATGCTCGGCCGGGTGACCGGCGAGCTCGATGCCGTGGGCCATCGTGAGCCCGAGCTGGCGCGGCCGATCGAGCGAACGCGCGCGACGCTGACCCGCGCCATTGATCGGCTGTGTACGCGGTGGGAGCGCCTCCTTTTGACGCGCTCGACGGTGACCGCGGGCAAGCTCGCCCGGCTGCGCGCGCGCTTGGCGCCCGATGGACAGCCGCAGGAGCGGATGTTGAGCCTGCCGTGGGCGCTGGCTCGTTACGGTGCGCGCGACTGGCACGCGTTGGTGACAGCGGCGATCGAGCCGTTTTCTGCCGCGTTCAAAGAGATCGGATGAGCGCCAAAATGCGTATCGGCGTCACCTGCTATCCCACGTTCGGCGGCAGCGGCGTCGTCGCCACCGAGCTCGGGCTGGCGCTGGCGGCGCGCGGCCATCAGGTGCACTTCATCAGCGCGGACGTGCCGGCGCGGCTCGATCGCTTTGTCGAGAACGTCTTTTTCCACGCCGTCGAGGCGCGCGACTATCCGCTGTTCGACAGCCCCTACACCCTGGCGCTGGCCTCCAAGATGGTCGAGGTCACGACCTGGGAAAAGCTCGACGTGCTGCATGTGCACTACGCCGTGCCGCACGCCACCTCGGCCTATCTGGCACGACAGATCTTGGGTGCGCGGGCGCCGCGTTTGGTCACCACGCTGCACGGCACTGACTCGACGTTGGTGGGCAACGACCGGAGCTTTTTGCCGGTGACGCGCTTTTCCATCGTGCACAGCGACGTGATCACCGCGCCATCGCACTTCTTGGCCAATATCACACGCGAGAACTTCGAGCTGGCGGGCGATTTTCCCATCCGCGTCATCCCGAACTTCGTCGACACGGCGCTGTTCGCGCCGCCACCGTCGCGCGATTTTGGGCGGATCGCGCATCTGTTTCGCGGCGCCGAGGTGGCTGGTCGGCGGCGTCGACTGCTAGTGCACAGCTCGAATTTTCGGCCGCTCAAGCGGGTCGATCAGGTGATCCATATTTTGGCCGAGGTGCGCCGCCGCCTGGCCGACGACGATGTCCATCTCGTGCTCATCGGCGATGGCCCGGAACGCTCCAAAGTCGCTGACCTGGTGCGGCAGCTCGGTCTGTCCGACGTGGTCTCTTTTTTGGGCAAGCAGCTCCATTTTGTCGACGTGCTCAAGCAGGCGGATGTGTTCGTCCTGCCGTCGGAGAACGAAAGCTTCGGCCTGGCCGCGCTTGAAGCCATGGCGTGCGGCGTGCCGGTGGTCGCCTCCCGCCTGGGCGGTTTGCCCGAAGTAATCGACGACGGCGTCAGTGGCATTCTGTGCTCGGTCAACGACGTGGGCGCGTTCGCCGAAGCCGTCGTGCAGCTGCTGACGATGGACGAACTATTGCAGAAGGTGGGGCAGAGCGCGCGCCAGCAGGCGATCCATAAGTGGCCCGCGCAGGCCGCGGTCGAGGCGTACGAACTGGCGCTCAGCTAGCTCAATTGCAGATGCCATTTGTGCACGGGTCCCCCGTCGCACAACAGGTCGCCCTCGTGCTTGATTTGCAACAAAAACTTCCCGACCCACAACACAAGGTGCCGCACGCTATCCCGTTGTTCGGGCACGTTCCTCCGGAGCACGCGCTGCAGTTGCCCGGACCGCACGCGTTTCCGTCGGCCGAGACGCAGCTCACGCTCGACCCGTTGCAGTGCGCGGCGCACGGCGGGCTGCCGCCGCAGGAGCCGCCGCCGCTAGGCACCGGGCTGCAGATGCCGCCGCCACTTGCACTGCAGACGCCACAGCCGCCGTTGCAGGCGTTGTTGCAGCAAACCCCCGATACGCAGAAGCCGGAGCTGCACGCATTGGGGTCCGTTCCGCAGCTCGCTCCGTTGGCCTGTTTGGCATGGCAGACTCCGCTCGCACCGGGGTTCAAACAGAAGTTCGTTGTGCACTGCGAGTCCGCTGTGCAATTGGACGCGCAGGCGTTACCGCTGCACTCAAAGGGAGCGCACGACATCGTGCCTGCCGTCGGGCAGATTCCCCCGGCCGCACAGGTTGCAGCCAACGTCTCGGTGTTGCTCGGGACGTCGCAGCTGGCCCCGACGCAGCCGGTGACTCCGTTGTGGATGTCGGCGCAGGCCGCCCCCGAGCCGTTGCACGCCTCTTGACAAACTCCGCTGCCGCCGCACACGGCGCGCGGAGTCACCGGCGTGCTCACCGGCTGGACCGGAGCGCCAGCAGTCCCCGTCAGCCCGCAGGCCCCAGGATTGGCATTGCAGTTCTGGCACGGGCCGGTGTTGCACGGCGAGTTGCAGCAAAACCCGTCGACGCAGTTCTGGTTCGGCGTCGCACATTGGGTGCTGCGCGTGCATTGTGATCCGCCGACCAGCGTCGTCACGCAGGCGCCGCCGCTGCAGTACTTGCCGGCGCCACACTCGCCGTCCGCGGTGCACGATCCGCATCCGGCTGCAACGCACGAGCCGGCGCATGTCTGGGTCGGCGGGACTGGCGGCGAGCAGGTACCGTTGGTGCACACATCTTGAAAAGTCACGACCCCGGCCGCACAGCTCTGGCCCGCTCCACAAGGAGCCGTGGAAAAGTGGCAGGCCGCGGCGTCGGCGCCGTTGCACGTCCCGGTGCACGGTGCACTACCAGTGCACGCCGTTCGTGGCGCCACCGGCGCGCCGCCCGAGGCGACGGTCGAGCAGGTGCCGGGCTTGGATCCGGGGACGCCGGTGGTTCCGTTGAGATTGCATGCCTGGCAGGTGCCCTTGCACGCCGTGTCGCAGCAGAAGCCGTCGACGCACTGACCGGTCGAGCACTGCGCGCAGTTGCTCGACCCTTCGCAGTTGCTCGACGGACAGGCCGTCCCCTGCGTCACTTGCGGCTGGCAAACGCCGCCGGCCCCGCAGTAGTAACCGGTGGCGCAGTCGCCGTCTCCGGCGCAGCTGCCGGTCAGGCAGTTCCCGCTCAAATCGCAGCCGCGATGGCCTGCGCAGGGTTGCGTCGCGGTGCCCGGGCAGGTGCCGTTGTTGCAATCGACTTCCGGCGTAAACGACCCTCCGACGCACGTGCCGCCGCCGCACTTGACTGCCGGATAGGTGCAGATCTGGGTTTGGCCGACGGCACAGGTCCCGAGGCAGGTCCCGGTGCCATTGCACAGCGAGCGGCCGCTCGCCGGGACGTTGTGCGGCGTGCCCGAGGTCACCGGGCTGCAGGTTCCGGGCGTGATGTCGCACGCTTGGCACTGGCCCTGGCATGCCTGATCGCAGCACACGCCATCGATGCAGAAGCCGCTGTTGCACTCGGTCGTCGTCGTGCACGTGCGCCCGGTCGGCTTGTGCGCCGTGCAG
>JBBQIO010000200.1:0-6708 GCA_038325015.1 Polyangia bacterium | reverse complement strand
AGGTCGCCGCGACCTCGTCGAAATAATCGTGTGGTAAGCGCAGCGCCTCGACTGCGGCGTGCTGCAACGGCCGCGGCGCCGCATAGGTGACGAACTGATGGACCCCACGCACGGCTGCGGTCAGCTCCGGCGGCGCCAGCGCCCAGCCGACCCGCCAACCGGTCAACGAAAACGTCTTGCTCAGGCTCGAGATGGTCAGCGTGCGCTCGCGCATCCCAGGCAAGAGCGCCAGCGGCCGGTGCGCGCCCGAAAAAACGATGTGCTCATACACCTCGTCGGACAGGCAAACCACGTCGTTTTCCACACACAGCGCCGCAATCGCTGCGCGCTCGTCGTCGTCAAACACCCGACCGGTCGGGTTGTGCGGCGAGTTGATCACGAGCAGCCGGGTGCGCGGCGAAAACGCGCGCGCGAGTTCGTCGGCGTCGAGCCGAAAGTCCGGAGCGTGCAGTGTCACTACACGTGGGATGGCGCCCGCCAGATACACCGCCGCGCGATAGACGTCGTAAAACGGCTCCAGCAAGACAACCTCGTCGCCGACGTCGCACAGCCCCAGGATGGCGGCGAAGATCGCCTCACTGGCGCCGCAGGTGACGGTGACCTCGTCGTCCGCGTCGTAGTCGAGCCCGTAGTCGCGGCGATATTTTTCCGCCAGCGCCTGGCGCAGGGGGGCAATGCCGGCGGACGGCGCGTATTGCGCGAATCCGGCGCCGAGCGCTTCGATGCACGCCTGCTTGACCGGCTCAGGGCCGTCGAAGTCGGGGAAGCCCTGCGCCAGATTGACTGCGCCGTGCGCGTCCGCCAGGCGAGTCATCTCGGTGAAGATCGTTGTGCCGAGGCCGGCCAGCTTGCGGGTCAATCTTTTCGGCGCAGGCGAACGTGGGATCACGCACGGCAGTGTACGTGGCTCGTGCGCTCCGTCATAGAAGAGCCGAGCGCCGCTACCTATCGTTCGACGATAGAAATTTTGCGTTGGCTTGGCCCTTACCCTGACGGGAGTCGGACGATGAGCATTCCTTTTGGCAAACGATCTTGGTTACTCGCAACGGCGGCGCTCCCGCTTTTGCTAGGCGGCTGCGGCGGCGGACCCTCGCCCGGCGGCGAGACCGTCGAATCGAGCCAGCCGCGCCTCGATGGCACCACCGTTCCTATGGCCGACGTCACGACCCAGGCGCAAAACAACGCGACCTTCGCCTTCGATCTCTACGGCCAGCTTGACGGCGCCAAAGGAAACCTCTTTTTCTCGCCCTACAGCGTCTCCTCGGCGCTCGCCATGACCTGGGCCGGCGCCGCCGGTGACACCGCGACGGGGATTGCGACTGCGCTCGATTTCACGCTGCCGCCCGCAGAGGCGCACGCCGCCTTCGACGCGCTCGATCAAGTTTTTGCCACCCGCGCCAAGATCGGCACCAGCGCCAGCGGCAGCGGACCGTTCGCGCTCAATGTGGCCAACGCGTTGTGGGCGCAAAAAGGGCTGTTACTGGAAACGCCCTTTTTGGACACATTGGCCGAGGACTACGGCTCCGGCGTGCACGTCGAAAATTTCGCCACTGCATCGGACCCGTCGCGCCTCGACATCAACGCCTGGGTGAGCCGCCACACCAACGGCAAGATCCCGATGCTGCTCGGCCCCGGCACGATCACGGCGCAGACCTTTTTCGTGATCACCAACGCGGTCTACTTCAGTGGGGCATGGGCGCAGCCGTTCAAGACCGCGGACACGGCAGCGGGGACGTTTCACTCGCTCGATGGAACCACGTCCAGCGTGCAGCTCATGCATGGCGGCGGCATCGGGGGGTATGCGCAAGGCACGGGCTGGCAGGCGTTCGAGCTGCCCTACTCCAATCCGAATCTGACGCTGACCGTCGTGCTACCGGATGACGGCCAGTTCGAGACCGTCGAGGCCGGCTTGACGTCGGCCTTTTTCAACGCGGCCGTCGCCGCCGAAGCGTACAAAGAGATCGTCCTGACCCTGCCCAAATTCAGCGCCACCACGCAAGCGTCGCTCAAGGACGCGCTCACGGCGCTCGGCATGGGAACGGCCTTCGGTGCGCAGGCCGATTTTTCGGGGATCGACGGCGCGCACGATATCCAGTTAGGCGACGTCATTCACCAGGCGACCGTGACGGTCGACGAGGCAGGCACCGAAGCGGCGGCCGCGACCGCGGTCATCGGCGTCGGAAGCGCTGCGCCGCCCACAGTAACCGTAACGGTTGACCGGCCGTTTTTCATCGTGCTGCGCGATATCCCGACCGGCTCCATCCTGTTCCTGGGCCGCATTACCCAGCTTTAACCCGCACAGTAGGTTGCGAACAAACGCGGGGTAACGGCCGCGAACATCCATCGTGCGGAACTCGCGGCCCGGTCTGTTGTCCTAACTGGCAGACGCAAAAGGTCGAGCACCGAGTCGTCGGAGGGAGTCCGTTGCAGACTCGAACCGGTCGGCTGCTCGCCAAAAGGATGACGACCATGTCGCGTTCCGGGCACCCCGTGCCGGCGCGCTTCGATTCGTCGGCTGTCGAGATTCTCGACGGGTCGAAGGCAATCGAAGTGACCGCCTTGTTCGAAAATACCATTCTCGGTCTGCATCACTTCACCGATCCGCGAGGTGGCGGCGTAACGGCCGCGACGCGCGCCTGGTTGGGTAGCGGAGCCGCCGCTCTCTTGGCGGCTGCGACATTGTTCGTCGTCATCGTCGTCCAAGCGACGACCGCTGCGCTCGAACACAATGGAGCGGCGCTCGATGTCGCCGTCAGCGGCTGCGTTGTCTACGGCGTTTTCGCCCTGTTTTACGGCCTGTTTCGCCGTTTCGACGAGCGTCGGCCGCGCGACTTCACCATCGGCCCCGACGCGACAACCCTGTTCAAGGCGCCGGCCGATCTCGTGCCACGACCCAGCTTTCCGCTGGTGCGCTCGACGGGGCAGGAGTACGAGCTCTTGATCACCTCGCAAATGACGGGGGATGTCAGCGTCGCCGGCCACACGCTGCCCATCGCAGAGCTCGGGTCCCGTGGCCTGACGCGTCCTTCGTCGGTGGTCGCGGGCGCGGCCGCGTACACCATCCCGCCTGACGCGCGCATCACCATCGGGCTCGGGCAGAGCACGTTCCTGATCGCGTCGGTGGCGCCGCCGCGCCACTACCCCTATCGCGTGCGCATCGACTGGAGTCAGCAGAGCTACACACTGGCCACCGGCATCGCGCTCCTGCTCTTCCTCGGCATGATGAGCTCCATTCCGCAAGATCCGAAGTCACTGGCGCTCGACGACTTCATGCGCGACCGGCGGTTCGCCACCTTCGTCCTCAAACCGGCGGACGAGCCCACGCCGCAAATGCCGACCTGGCTCGACCACGGCGCACCCGCCGGAGGCAAAGGCGCGCGCCCCAAAGGAGCCACCGGTCGGATGGGCAAAGAGGATTCCAAACAGAACGCGGGGCTGTACTCGCTCAAAGGTTTCAAAAGCAATCCCGATCCGCATCTGGCCAAGCAGCTCGCCGATGCCGCCGCCAGCAAGGCCGGCGTGCTCGGTATCCTGAAATCGCAAGAGGGATCGATCATCGCGTCGGTGTTCGGACGTGAGTCGGCGTTGGGCAGCGACAACGAGAACGTCCTCGGTGGATTGATCGGCACCGAGGTTCACGAAGCCTTTGGGCATGGCGGTGTGAGCATCATCGGCACCGGCAAGGGCGGCGGCAGCACCGGCGAAGACACGATCGGCTTGTCCAAGCTCGACACCATCGGCAAGGGCGGCGGCGGCGGCGACCGCAGCGGCTATGGCCGCAACGTCGGCAGTGGTCTGGGCACCCATCACGTCCGCGCCCCCGAAGTGACGCCCGGCACAGCGCAGATCGTCGGCACGTTCGACAAAGAGATCATCCGCCGCATCATTCGGCAGCACCTCGCCGAAGTCCGGTTCTGCTACGAATCGCAGCTGCTCAAGAGGCCCGCGCTCTATGGTCGCGTCATGATGCAGTTCACCATCGCGGGCACCGGGCGAGTCGTGACCTCGGCGGTGCAGAGCTCAACGCTCAACGACGGCACCGTCGAACAGTGCATTGCAGATGCAGTCCACCGCTGGGAGTTCACGCGCCCGCCGGGCGGCGGAATTGCCATCGTCAGCTATCCCTTTGTCCTAAAAGCCGCGGACTAAAGACTCACGAAATCCACTCTCCGGAGAGCGGCCGCATCCTTTTTTTCAGATCGCGCGCAACTTTTCACGGGCGCCCGACGATAATCACAAGGGGAAGCTTTTATCGGGCGACAGGAGACGACGACAAATGAGTGGTTGGGACCCGAGCGTCGTCTACGCTGCCGCGCGTCGATTATTGACGGGTTTTCTCAGAGGGGATGCGGAGGAGCGTCGCACCATCATCCTTGGCCTGCGCCCGTGCCAGGCTGAGATCGCCGAAGTGTTCGTGCCCGATGTAGTCGAGGCCGTGGTCAGCGGCTACGAGCGACTTTGGGGGAACGATCCGTTGTGGCCAACCGCGCCCACCGAGACTGAGGTCGAAATCGAGATCGCGCGCGCGTTCGATTTTCGCTCGACCAACCCGATGCCGCTCTTTCCCAACGGGTATCGCGCCGTAGCGGCGTTTTTGCAATCGGACCTCCCGTGGGTGGCATGGCGCTTTCATTCGCCGCAACGGGCTGGAGGAACCCGGTTTGACGGCGTGGTCTTGGTCGGGGAGCGCTTTTGCTGGTGTCCGCGGCCTTGGAAGGTCCTTCCGGAGCGCATTCTGCCGAGCCGATTGCGAGCGGTGTGGGGCGAGTGATCGTCCCGATTTTGGCCAGGTGCGCGCATGGGGCAAACCTTCGCCGACGGTCCGCATTCGCATTAGTATCCGACCCATGCTGACCCCAAAAGAGACCTACGAGCTGGCGATCGCGCCTGGGCTTATCGCCGCTCCACTTTCCGCAGCATCGATCATTGAGTCGTCCAAGCGACCGGACGAGACCGCTGCGCAAACCCACGCGCGAGATTTCGCTACCCTGTCGCTGCGCAACGATCCCGATGCCCGCGGCGGCGACCAAGCGATCACCTCGCTGGCGCCCAAGCTGGGAATCACAGTACCGACGCGTGAGGAGAATTCCCTTGCGTTCGACGCTTGGGCCGGGGCGCTGCGTAGGCAGATTGCCGGTCAATTGAGTGGCCTTTCCAGCCTGGCTTTCGAGCTCGGGACGGCCGCCGGCGAGCTCTATCGTTTGGCTCACCTCTCGTCCAAAGTTGCCTAACTCAGAGCCGCATCCACGGAGCACAAAGGCCACGCGTCCGAGGCCGAGCGACTGGCGAGCGAAATCGAGCAGGCGAAAAACGCGCTCACCGCGGTGCAAACCAAAGGCGAGCTTGCGCCGGCCACGCTCGCCGCAATTGCCAAGCTAAGCGCGCAAGCGAGCGCGCTGCCCGCCCGCCAACCCGATTCGGCGACCTATACGCGCATCAGCGAGTGGTTCATCGCGTTACGGCTGCAGGTCAAGGCAATAGCCGCCACGCTGGCGTAGCCATTGAGGCAGCGGCCCAGTTACGGTTGTCGCCGCTTGTGCGGTCAGGCGCTGACTATCTCGACTACATTGGCAACGAGCTTCGGGCCAGCAGCCTTGAACCTCGGAAACTCTTCGCCCAGCACCTGCCCAACGATGACGAGCGCAAGGTTTCCGACTTCCTGATAAGCGGGCCAAACGCGGTTGGGTAAGGTGATCGACTCGACCTGGTCGCCGTTTTTTCGCGTGAACGTATAGTGCAGAGTGCCAGGAACGAGCAGGGGCGCCTGCCCTGGCGAATGCGGAAAGCCCGCTTTACCGAGCCCCGCGGTCATCGTTTCGAACACGGCGGGCTCGGCCTGGCCAGACCAAGCGCGGCGATTCTTTCCGAGTTGATGGCTTACGGAGACTGCACCGTCCTCCGTTATTCGCAGCTGTACCTGCCCAACGCCGTATGGATCGTCGACCAGACCATATTGGTAATGCAACTCGATCAAGGTCTTCTCCCGGGCGTCCATTTTGGCCTTTTGCGCATTGAATGATGATACCCCGATCGAATCGCGTCCGCACTTCACTGACCGGTGGGGACTTTTTCGCTTCGGCGCTGTGTGGTGAAACAATATCCTGCAGATCGGGTTCAATTTGACCAAGGGGCGGATTGTAGGAAGCCCTGAGCGAGGAAGCACTTCGGCCGCGCTGTTCCATCGGCGGAAAGGCGTTTTCTGCAGTGCGCGATGAATGCTTCCAGGCCGGCGCACTATCCCAATGGACTGCTTTCAATCGATCAATCGTGTCCGCATATGGCTTCGACGACTCGCCCCTACGTCGGGGGATGTCCGCTGGCCATTGTCTGGCCGGCACAGATTCTTTCGATGTCGCCAAAGAACAGTTCGAGGGCCAAGCGAGCGCCGGCGATATTAAGGTCGACGGCGTCGGTGGAGCAGGTGCCGTCATGGTTTAAAAAGAGCTGCGAGCAATAAAGAACGTAGTCGCCGAACTGCTCGAATCCCGCGATCGCCATGCCGCTCGACAGCATCGTGATTCCGATGGCCACGCGTTGGCGCTCGCTCTCTTGGCAGAGTACCGGCAGTGGGGTCGAGAAGCGCAGGCGCTTTCGGTCGTCCAGCCACTCGACGAGCATGAACGTGTGTCGCTCCTTTTCGAGGTCGACGGAAAACGTGACGCCGCCGTGCTCGAGCTGGACGTGCTTCTCGCGGCTCGTGAGGTATTC
>JBBQIO010000199.1:0-6732 GCA_038325015.1 Polyangia bacterium | reverse complement strand
ACCGGACAGGTTGTGCTGCCGTCGTTCAGCGAGATCGCCATCGACGACGGCAGCATGGTGAAAAGACGGCCGCGTTGGCCCTATATCGTGGGTGCGTCGGCGGTCTTCGTCGGGCTGGTGTCGGTGGCAGTGGTGCACGCGGCAAGGGCCACGGTGCCCATCACCCCGCCCGTGATCGCGGCGCCCGTGCCACGCGCGCCGGTTGTGCCGGTTGCGCCCGTACAAGTGGCACCGGCGCCGACGACGATCACGATTCATGTGCAGACCACACCGGTGGCGCGGGTCTTCATCGACGACGAGATCTCGCCGCGTGGACGGACGCCGTTGAGCTTCACGCTGCCGCGCGACACGGCCGCGATTCACAAGCTGCACCTGCGCGCCGAAGGCTACGCCGAGCAGGCCGTCGATCTGCCGAGTGACAGCGACGGTCGCTACGACCTGACCTTGAAGAGCACCCACGTCGCGACGCGGGCGCCGGCGCATCCGATCTACCGCGAGCACGCCAAAGGGCCGAGCAAACCCGACCTGAAGAAAGGCGATGTGATCGATCCGTTCGCCAACTGATCGCAGGCCGGCTGAGCTACCACTGGCAGCCTAGTGTGCTGTCCGGTTAATTGAGTGGAGCTTGCGGCCGCCGGATCGGCTCGGGCGCAAGGCGCACTGTCCGACGAATACTGTCTGTATTTGAGGGCAGTGCAACGCAGCGAGCGAGTCGAGGCGGCTGTCGAAAGCCCGCAGAATTCACCGGACAGTAGACTAGTCGAACGCGGAGATGCCGGTGATGTCTTCGCCCATGATCAGCGTGTGGATATGGTCGGTGCCCTCGTAGGTGTAGACCGATTCGAGATTGCACATGTGCCGGCCGCACTGATAGGCGTCGGTGATGCCGTTGGCGCCGAGCAGATCGCGAGCGGTGCGCGCCACGTTGAGCGCCATCGCCACGTTGTTGCGCTTGGCCATCGACACCTGCGGCGCGCGTGCGACGCCCGCCTCCTTGAGTCGCCCCAGCCGCCACGCCAGAAGCTGCGCCTTGGTGATCTCCTCGAGCATATCGACGAGCTTTTGCTGCACCAGTTGATGGCCCGCCAGCGGGCGCTTGAACTGCGCGCGATCTTTCGTGTAGCTCAACGCCTCGTCGTAGCAGGCCATCGCCGACCCGAGCACGCCCCACGCGACCCCGAAGCGCGCATTGTTCAAACAGGACAGCGGTGCGCCAATGCCCTCGGCGCCGGGCAGCCGCGCGGCCTCGGGAACGCGGCAGTCGCGAAATATCAGCTCCGAGGTGACCGACGCCCGCAGCGAAAACTTGCCCTCGATGTCGTGCGCATCGAAGCCGGCGGTGCCGCGCTCGACGAGAAACCCGCGCACGCCCGCGTCGCTACGTGCCCACACCACGGCGACGTCGGCCAGGCTGCCGCTGGTGATCCAGCGCTTTTCGCCATTCAAAACGAAGTCGCCGCCGTCGAGCCGCGCGCGCGTCCGCATGCCCGCCGGATTGGATCCGAAGTCGGGCTCCGAGAGCGCGAAGCAGCCCACCGCTGCGCCGCAGGCCATGGCCGGCAGCCAGCGCTGCTTTTGCTCCTCGGACCCGAAGCGATCGATGGCGTACATGGCCAGCGCCCCCTGCACCGACGCGAAGCTGCGCACGCCGGAGTCGCCGCGTTCGAGCTCCTGCATGATCAGGCCATAGGCGACCGGATTGAGCCCGGCGCAGCCGTACCCCTCGATAGTCGCGCCCAGGGCGCCAAGCTCGCCCATGCGGCGAATCAGCGCGCGCGGAAAGCTGCCGGCGCGGAAGTGCTGCGCGATGTCGGGCATCACCTCGTCGGTGACGAAGCGGCGAAAAGTATCGCGCACGATGCGCTCGTCCTCGGTCAGGAGCTGATCGATCGAGAAATAGTCGACGCCGACGTAAGCCATGGAGGTCTCCCGCCCATTCTGTTACCACCAGACAATCGAGATGAGCCAAATAACGACGCGCCTTTTGCTGCCGTTCCTGTTCATCGTAGCTTCCGGTCCCGCGCATGCTGCAGCGCACAATAATGCCGCGACGCTGGGCCATGCCAGACAGCTCCTGACCGACGGGGATTTCGGACAGGTGCGAAAGCTGCTGACGCTCCTGACCAAAGCTCCGGCCAAAAGCGTAAAAGGCGCGTCGCTGCGCAATCGCGACTACGCGCTCTACCTGCTGGCGCAAGCCGAGCTGCTCGACGGCGCGCCGTCCGACGCCGCGGCCCACTTCGCCGAGGTGGCCAAGGCCGGTGGACGCTTTGCCGTCGTCGCGCGTTGGCGCTATGCCGACGCTCTGGCCGAATCCGGCAACGCCGCCGAAGCGGTCCAGCACTATCGCCAGCTCCTGCCGTCAGCCGGCGCGACCGCCGAAGTCGACGCTGCGCCGGCGCTGTTTCACATCGCCGAATTGGCCCACGGCGCCGAGCGCGTCCAGGCATTTCGCCGGCTCGCCGTAACCCAGCCGCTCCACCCATTGGCCGCTGTCGCCGTCGAAAAAATGGCCGCCGCCGAGGGCGCGCTGACCGCCGCCGACCACGTCGCGCGCGCCAAATTGATGACCGCCAATCGCGCCTGGCGAGAAGCGCTCGACGAGCTGGCGCTGGTTTCTCCCGGCCCCGAGGTCACGCCCAGCCTGCGCGACGAAACCGACTACGCGATCGGCATGACCCACTTTCACATGCGCCACGGCTACGACATCGCCGCGCAGAAGCTACTCGACGTCTGGTCGCGTTTGCCCGGCGACGACCGCAAAGCCGACGCTCTGTTTCACGGCGCACGCGCCCGCTCGCGCAACGATCAAGACGACCTGGCCATCGTCGGCTATCGCGACGTCGTGGCACGCTTCCCGCGCACGCGCGCGGCCTACGAAGCATCGTTTCTGATCGGCTGGCTGGAGTTCAATCGGGGCGCGTGGGCGCCCGCCATCAAGGGGCTGAGCGAGTCGCTCGCACGTTATCCGTCGACCCCGTTTTCCGACGACGCGCGCTGGTATCTGGCGCTGTCGCACTGGTTCGCGGGTGAGCTGCCCGAGGCCCTCGACGCATTTACCAAGCTGTCGTCGCATCCCGGCGCGCTGTATGGCGGCAAGGCCGCCTACTGGCGCGGACGCACGCTCGATGCGCTGCACAGGAGCGACGAGGCGCAGGTGGTGTGGCGGCAGCTGGCCAACGACTATCCATTCGCCTTTTACGCGCAGCTCGCCCGGCTGCAGCTCGCTCGATTGGGGCACAAACTGGGACCGTTTGCCGACGGCGACTCTGCTCGTCGAGCCCCGCTGCTGGGTGCCATCGAGCCGGTGCTGACGCACGATCCACTGGTGGCGCGCGTCGATGAGCTGCTCAGCGCCGGGTTGGCCGTGGACGCGGGAATCGAGCTGCGTCGCGGCGAGAGCGCGTTCATCAAGAAGTACACGGCGGCGCGCGCGCTCCCCGTGCTCTTCGATCGCTATCAGCGCGGCGAAGATTTTCACCGCCCGCATCTGCTCGCCGAAGCACACGGCGGCGCCGCACTCAAGCTCGATCCGCGCAGCGACGAAACCGTACGCGCCTGGTGGAGCGAGATGTACCCGCGCGCCTATCGCGACCTCGTCGAGAAGTACGCAGCGACGGGAAACAACCCGACCTACTATCTTTACACCATCATGCAAAAAGAGTCGGCCTACGACCCGCACGACGTCTCCTACGCCGACGCGATCGGCCTTTTGCAGATGATCCCGCCGACCAGCCGGCGCGTCGCCGTCAAGATCGACCATCCCTTCACCGACGACGTTCTGTACACGCCGGCCGGCAACATCCAGTTCGGCGCCTGGTACATCGGCCACCTGCTGGAAAAATTCCGCGGCCAGATCGCGCTCGGCGCCGGCAGCTACAACGCCGGCCCCAAGGCGATGATGAAATGGATCGGCAAGAACGGCAGCCGACCTCTCGACGAATTCGTCGAGCTATGCCCCTACACGCAGACGCGCGAGTACATGAAGAAGGTGCTCGACATCTATGCGCGCTATGTCTACCTCTACGAGGGCAAGGACGAGCTGCCGAGCTTGACCATCGACCCGGCCTTTTTGACCGACGACGGCATCGACTATTGACGACCAAGGAGCGACCGATGGCCAAGATGAAGGGCACCGTAAGCAAGTCCGATCTCGAGGGCGGCTTTTGGACGTTCGAGACCGCAGCGGGCGACGTCTACAAGCTCGAAGGCGGCGGCAAAGAGCTGTTGCACGAAGGCGCCGCGGCCGAAATCGACGGGACCGTCGACGAAGAGGCGGTGGGCATCGGCTTCGGCGCGCCGGTGCTGACGGTCAAAAGCTGGAAGCTCGTTTAAGGGATCCACGCCGAAACAGGTGGACGGCACTGCCGAGTTGCGGCGCGGGCGCCGCGTCCGTATGCTGCGCGCCTCTTATGGGGAGCACCATCATGCATTTCGAGCTCAAGCACACATTCGATGCCTCGGTCGACGAGGTCATCGCGGCGATGACCGACCCGGCGTTCGTCGATTTCATGAAGCAGAAGATGACGTCGATGACCGACATCAAGGCCATCGACCGCACCGAAAATGGCGACCAGTTGGCCTGGCGGCTGCGCTGTGTGCCCAAACCGATCATCAAGAAGGTCGGCCCCAAGGACGTCCCGCCCGAGGCGCTCGCGTTCATTCAGGAGTCGACGCTCGACCGGCAGCAGAAGCGCCTGTCGTTCAAGAACATCGCCGAGCACGAGAAGGTGAAAAAGCACCTGGAGAACTCGGGCAGCTTCACGTTCCGTGACGTGGGCGGCCGAACCGAGCGCACCATTTCAGGCGAGCTCAGGGTGACCAATCTGCCCTTCCTGCTGCGCATCCTGGCCCCGATCGCCGAGAAGATCATCTACTCGAACGCCCAAGAGCTCCTCAACGAAGAGGCCCGGGTCTTCGGCGACTTTCTGAAATCTCGTAAGAGTTAGCTACGAGTCAGCTACGGCTGTGTCGTTGCTTTTTGACCGTCTTCGAGGCCGCTGGAGTCGCTGATGACCGAGTCGCCGGTCGCCAATCCCTTGCTGACCAAGACGTCGGTGCCTTCGCGATCAACGATGGTCACCGGCCGCGCTTTGGCTTCGCCGCCGGTCAGGACGTAGACCACGTCGGCGCCTTCACGTTTGCCGACCGCGGCTGCCGGCAGCTTGACCACGTTGTCGAGCTTGCTTTTGACCAGGCGAACATTGTCACCGGCATTGAGCGCGGCCGGATCGAGCAGCTCGACCGTGACTACGCCACCATCGATCTGGGCGATGCGCGCCTGCATCGGGCTGCCCGGCCCGGCGCCGGGCGCCAACGAGGCCAAGGCCCCGGTCGAGAGCTTGGCGGCATCGGCGATCGGCAATTTGAACTGTGCCGTCAACCGCTGATCCGCCAGCTTGACGACCACCGCGCCGCTCTTGATGTCGTCGCCCACCTTGACCATCGCTTCGGAAACCGTGCCCGCAGTCGGCGCCACCAGTCGTAACTTGGCAGCCTTGGCGTCGAGCTCGCCGAGCAGCTTCTTCTTCTCGTTGACCTTCGCCTCCGCGGTGGCTGCCGCGCCGTCGTCATTCTTGGATTTGGCGAAGGCCAGCTGCTTTTCGTAGAAGCCCTGTCGGTCGCGCACGTCGGCCTGATCTTTTTCGATCTTCGAGTATCCGTCGAGCGTCGCCAGCGGCGTGCCGACCTTGACTTTGGTTCCGGCGGCAACCACGTCGACGACCTTGCCCGCCTCGCCGAAGATCATCGGCTGCGGATCTGCGCGTTTGACCGCCGCCGTTCCGTCGTAGTAGCGCGCGACGTCGCGCGGCGTGGCAAGCACGACCTGCACTGTGGTCGCATGCTTCATGAAGAAGAAGTAGTAACCGGCGGCGCCACCGAGCCCCAAGATCACCATCAGGAGCAGGACCAACGAAGCCGCCGAGCTCTTCTCCGGCGTCGGCACCGGCGTCACCTGTGAAACTTCGCGCGGCGCAAACGGCCGATTGCCGTCGTTCAGCGGCGGCGGCGGCGAAATGGGCATCGGAATCGGCGGCCTGGCCTTGACCGGCGCCTCGGTCTCGATCTCCAGATCCTCGTCGGCCGTCAGCACCTCTGGAAGTGGCGTGTAGTCGACCTCGCCGAAGTGGAAAAACCCAAAGTCGCCGAGCTTGACCGCGTAGTCGGCCAGATCTTTGGCGTTGGTGTCGACGCCGAGCCGCTCTTTGGCCCACTTGGCGACATCCGAAAAATCGGTCGCGCCGTCCATGCGCTCGGCGATCAGCCACTCGAACTCGTACAGGCGCATTTTGGCGCCCGACTTCGGATCGGTGACATCAAAGTAGCGAATCCCGTCGGCCTCGGCGGCCTGGGCTTGCAGCTCGCTGCGAATTCTCGGCGTCGTCGTCACTATCCGCCTCGCTTCAGCTCGGTGAGCACCAGCTTGGCCACCGCTTTGAGGGTGTCGAACACGCCGACGCCAGTGGTAGCCACGGCCTCGTACTCCGGCGCATTGCTCGGGTTGAGGATCTTTTTCAGCTCTTCGAGCGGCGCCGAGTTGGGCAGGTCCCGCTTGTTCAACTGCACAACGTACGGAATCTTGTCCAGGTTGTAGCCCTGGTCCTGCAGGTTTGAGCGCAGGTTGTCCAGCGACTCGATGTTCGCCTCCATGCGTTCGATCTGCGAGTCGGCGACGAACACCACGCCGTCGACCCCCTTCAAGATCAGCTTGCGGCTGGCGTCGTAGAACAC
>JBBQIO010000198.1:0-6737 GCA_038325015.1 Polyangia bacterium | reverse complement strand
CGCCCGGGCGCGCCGACCGCGCAGATAGAGAACGGCGGTGAGCGAAAAGGCGAACAGATTGGCGACCAGTAAGAGCGCGCCGTAGTTTTGGTAGACCACCGCGAGCGACAGCCAGTGCTGCCAGGTGCCGACGCCGAGCACGGCGGCGAGGGTGAGAAAAAGCGCTAGCCCGTTGAGCTTGTAGCGCTGCCGCTTGCCGTCGGGCTGCGGCGCGCCGTCGTGAATGCTGCCGGGCAGCACGAGCGAACCGATGAACAGCACGACGACGAAACCGGCAAATGTAACCGCCGCGCGCGCCAGATGGCTGACGTCGATGATCCAGGGACTTTCCATGGCCAGCTGATAGCCGAAATCGAGAACGAAACCAAGATCGAGTCGGTGGCGTATCTTAGGGAACAACTGCGAGGTGCCGAGGTGCTCAATCTCAAGTCACAGAGGACGGTCGTTTCGGTCGGCGTTTTGATCGTTGGGCTCCTGGCCATCGCGGGCAGGGCACGAGCGGCGGCGCCGGTCGTCGCGGAGAAGGGTGAGGCGATCTTTGCCGGCGGCTGCTTCTGGTGCATGGAGACGGCGTTCGAAGGGCGCACCGGCGTCAAAGAGGTCATTTCCGGCTTCGACGGCGGCCACGTCGATCACCCGAGCTACGAGCAGGTCTCGACCGGAACCACCGGGCACGCCGAATCGGTGCACGTCTTTTACGACCCGAGCAAAACCACCTACGCGCAGCTCCTGAATATTTTTTGGCACGACATCGACCCGACTTCATTCGATGGTCAATTTTGCGATCGCGGCTCGCAGTATCGCCCGGCCATCTTCTATCTCGATGACGCCCAGCAGCAGGCGGCGTGGGCCTCGAAGCGCCAGGTCGAGGCCGAGCTCGGCCACTCGGTGCATGTCGAGATCGCCAAGGCCGGTCCGTTTTGGGCGGCCGAGGAGTACCACCAGGATTTCTACAAAAAGAATCCGTCGCACTACGAGCGCTACCGCGAAGGCTGCGGCCGCGACGCGAAGCTCGACGAGATCTGGGGGAAAAAAGCGCGCAAGCCGTAGCGCCCGTCGGCAATCGGCCTGCCTCCTATTGGCAGGGTGGAAGCGCGACGCCGGGATCGGTGAACCACGCCGTGCACAGTGGGGCGTCGAACGAGCCCGACACGTGACCGATACTTTTGGATGCATAGGCGGGGTCGGCGAAGCTCAACGTAAAGCTACCCGCCATCTGCGTGCTGCTGCTCGTTGTCAGGCTGACGCTGCCGCCGGTGGCGAATCCGCCGGCCCCGGCGGAGCTATTCCAATCGCACGTTGCACCGACGGTAACGACGGCGGCCAAGACATTGGCGCCCCGGCGCCCGGATCCGGTGCTGCCGGCAATCCATTGGTCGTAGGTCGCCACGCCCACTGGCGCGATCGATCCGTCGGACCCTTCAAAATCCAGGATCACAACATTTCCCCACATAGCCGCCCAATCAGGGTTGCTCTTCGTTTGCATCCTCGCAGCTTTCGGTCGGGTCGTTCTTGTGCGCGTCGTCGTATTCGTCGAGCGCTTTTTGGCAGGCTTCGGCTGACTTGGTACACGAGCCTTTGACCGCGTCGAAGCGTGCATAGACGGAAGCGAACTGGCACTCGGATTGCCCCTCGTGGCTGGGCTCGCACAGCCCCCTCTGCTCGTCGGTGACCACGCTTTTGAGCACGAGCTTTCCATGCTTGGTAGACCAAATGCGACGCACCGACGAGCTATCGAACATGGTGCCGGTCGCGCAGCTGCTAGAATTGTCTTCGCTCTCGAGCACGATGCTCTTGCCGACGCTGCCGAGCGCCGTGATCTTGGCCCAGTCGGGAGCACCATCGCTGCTCTTGTCGATTACGCGTCCGCCTCTTTCCAGCGTCGCGGTCGCCTTCCAGGCCGAGCTTGCCGATTCGCCGTTGCAGCTGCCGGTGACCGTGGCGCGCACGCGCACCGTGTATGCATGATCCTTAATCGACACCTCGCGCGTCAGAACGTGGGTCGTGTCGTCGCAGTCCAAAGACCAGCTCTGCTTGGGTAGCGTGATCGTCGGACAGGTGAGATGGCCGATCGCGGCGCTCAGCGGCACCAGGCGAATATAGGCGCCCTTGGCGGCCTTGGAGACGCTGTGAATCTTGCGAACGAGATTTTCGCCATCGGCCACCGGGCACACGCCGAGGACGACGACGTGAAAGCCGGGTCGCAGACCACTAACGCCGCCCGACAGGAGCTTGACCGGCGGCTGCGATGAGACGATCCCGAGCGACTTCCATGAGGCGATGGCTTGATCGGCCGCAGCGTCGGTTGCGCCATCACTCCAGATAATCAGCCCAACGTTGGGCTCGTTGTCGATCGCCCCCGAGAGCGCAAACAGGCCGAGCAGGAAAAATCGTGCGGCGATCTCCATGGGGTCAAAAAGTGGGCAGCTCGACTTCGACCGGGGCGTCGCCGGCCTCGACGCGCGTGTTGCGATAGGCCGCTTCGGCCTCGCCCAGCGGCGTCGACGCCGCTTTGCCCAGTCGATATTCACCGTCGATGCGCCGCCAGTTCGCCTCCGCCGACAGTTCGGCCAAGATCGAATAGACGCCCCACTGGATGCGATTGACGAACACGAAATCGGGCGGCATGTTCAGGTGCTTTTGAAAGCCAGCGAATTCTCCGTCGGGCGAAAACATGCGGCGAAACGATTGCGCGTTGTAGGCACGCGTGAATTGAAACGGGGCGTCGCTCTGCGCCGGCTCATAAAAATAGTCGAAATAGGCGTACAGCCCGTCGGCGTCGAGCGGTGCGTCGTCGCTGATGAAGCCGAGCTCCACCAAATGCCGCCGAAAGGCGACATGGTCACCCAGTAGATGGGAGCCCACCAGCTGGCGCCACGCGCGCAACATGTCACGCGGAAAAAATTTCACGCAGCCGAAGTCAAGGAACACCACCTTGCCGTCGGGCGCGAGCAGGTAATTGCCCGGGTGTGGATCGCCATTGAACACGCCGTAGCGCAGGATCGAACCGAACACGAAGCGGTACAGGATCTCCCCGATGCGACTGCGCTCGGCCTGGTCACCCTCGTAGGCCTCGGTGAAGCGGCGACCGGCGACGAACTCCGAGGTCAAGATGCGCGACGTCGAATAGTGTAGATGCACAGCCGGAACGCGGATGAACGGATGGTCTTTGTAGAGCATGCCGAAGTGGGCTTGGTTCTCGGCCTCTTTTTTGTAGTCCAGCTCCTCGGACAGGCGAGCCGTGAGCTCGGCGACGATGGGTTTGGGATCCATCGACGGATAGAGCATGCCCAAAAAACCATACAGCGTCCCGACGTTGGCCAGATCCCCGGCAATCGCTTCAGCGACGCCGGGGTACTGCACCTTGACGACGACCTCCTCCCCGGTCGGCAGGAGCGCGCGGTGGACCTGACCGATCGACGCCGCAGCCAGCGGCTTTTCGTCGAAGCGCGCGAACTTGCGCTCCAGGGCGCCGCCGAGCTCGCGCTCGACGACATCGCGGACGATGACGAATTCCATGGGCGGCGCTTCGGCCTGCAGCGAGGCGAGCGCGTTGCGGTATTCAGCGGGAATGTCGTCCGAGACGAAGGACAGCATCTGCCCGAGTTTCATCAGCGCGCCCTTCATCTGACCCATCGCGGCGGTGATGGTCTCGGCGTTCTTTTTTCGGGAGGCCTCGTCGAGGCGGACGCGCCTGGCCGGGCCGGCGAAGCGCCGTCGCACCCAAGCACCCACCGAGCTGGCGCCGAGCTGGGCGCCCAAGCGTCCGAGGCGCAGGAGCCGCGCCGAGCGCCCACCCAGCGCCTCGCGATTGTTGCGGCGCCACCACAGCGCACCCGCCGCGACGACCACGGTGCCTCCCGCGGCGGTCGCTGCGACGACGATCTCGGCGGTGCTCACAAGACGGGAACGATACCACGCGCGCGGCGCGCGGGTCCTCAGCGCGAGATCACGCGGTCGCTGGTGTAGTCGAAGATCGTCGAATAGGTCGCGGCGTTGAGACAGTCGGCCAGGCCGACCGCCTTGCCTTCGGCATCGGTGCAGGTTGTGACTTGCAGGTTGGCGTTGAGGCCGAGCGTGTAGGGGCCGCCTGCACCGGGTGGCTTGGCGACGCCGTACGCGCCATCCGGCTGAGTCGCGGAGATCAAGCTCGCGCAGCCAGCGACCAGAAGGTCGAGTAGGTTGTGCTTTGTGGTTGCACTGCCGATGAAGCACAGCGCGCCGCCCGTTGGCAGCGCCATGGCCGCCAAGTCGGCTGCCGAAACGTGACCACAGAGCGAGCCCGACACGGTGGGAAACGAAACCAGCTCGCGATCGAGATGCTCGGCGGGCAGATGTCCGGGCGGCATGAAATTCGCCGTTTCCGTCGGCTGCGACGCCGGGCTGGGCACCGTGCCCTCGAAGCTGGCATGGTGCAGCGTGCCGGTTGCGCCGAGCGAGAGGTCGGTATAGGTCGAGCTCTGCAAGTAGCCGGAGGTGAGGGTCGCGGCGACCTCTTTGAGCGGCTCCCGTTTGCCGTCGAGCGACGCTGGGTTGGGCGTGTACCAGTCGTCAAGATCGGCGGCGCCCGAATAGCCCGCGGGCGCTGCGTCGGGACTGCCGCCAAAGACGCCGAGCGCGAGCGGCTGGGCCGTGGCCGACTGTCCCGTCAAGTCGGTCAAGCCGCGGAACTGCATCAAGATCGAGAGGTCGCCGTTGTTGATGCTCGCGTCGAACAGGGTTTTGAACGTCGTCTGACCGAGCACGCCGAACGTCTGGCCGAGCACGTTGTGCATGCAGAAGTTGGTGTTCTCGGCGGTGAGCGCCAGGCTGGTCACGCGCTGAATCTCTTCGAACTTGCACTTGGCGCTGCAGCCGTCGAGGTTGACAGAGTTGCCGTCGTCGCACTGCTCGCCCAGGCCAACATCGAGGAGGCCGTTACCGCATTTTGGCGACGGACTGGGCGTTGGCGTTGGCGTTGGCGTGGGGGTTGGTGTGGGCGTCGGAGTTGGTGTGGGCGTCGGAGTTGGTGTTGGTGTTGGCGTTGGCGTCGGCGAGGTGGACGGAAGTATCCCCAGGTCGGACTGCAAAAGGTCGGTCGAGCCGCCATCGCTGGTCATCAATGCGCCGTCCGGGCGCGCCCCGCCCAGGTCGCTACCGGCCAGATCGGGAGTGCCGCCACCGTCGGGGTGTGGCCGGAATTGGTGATTCGAGCTCGAGCACGCGCCAAAGCAAAGCAGCAAAAACAGCGTCGCGCATTTCGTGATCATCGGGCGCGCCTATACCACAACCGAAGGCGAAGATTCATTGATCGTCCGCACGCCATGGCGGGTACCAATGACAACGTGAATAACGACTCGACGCTCAATCTCCAAACAGGAGCTCGTGAGACCTGTGGTTCGCCAAAAAAAGGGCCGGGCGAATGCGCCCGGCCCTGTGGTTACGAAGCGAATTGCTTAATTGTTGCGGGGGATGACGCGGTCGGCTTTGAAGGTCAAATAGGTCGAGTAGGTCGCGGCCTGGAGACAGTCAGCCAAGCTGACTGTCGCTTTCGTCTTATCAGTGCAGCCCGTTACCTGTTTCGATGTGGCATCGAAAGTGAGCTTGTAAGGGGCACCCGCTCCAGGCGGTGTAGTGCTACCCGCAGAGCCGTCCGGTTGCGTCGCTGTGATGGTGGCCAGCCCCCCTGAGCAGCCCTCCAGAATGGCGTCGAGATAGGTGTTCGTCGCGGTGAATCCTTGGTCTGAACACTGACCGGCCACGGTTGCGCCCAGCGGAGCGGCGTTCAAGTCTGCCGCACTGATGTTGCCGCACACAGAGCCGGACATCGTGGAGAAGGTCATGAGAGTCGGATCGACATTCTCAGTCGTTAGGTGGCCCGGCGGTGCGGCTGCCTTGGCGATGATCGGCTTATTGGGAGTCGATGCAGTTGCGGTGATTGTAGCGCCATACAGCGTGACGTTTGCGATACCGAGAGCGATCTTGAAGTTGCCCGGTCCGGCCGCAATAGCTCCCGCCGCAGAAGCACCGATTGTGGCCGGGATTTCAGTCGTGGGTTCGCGGTTCACATCGAGGCCCGCAACGTCGGCGGTGTACCTGTAGTCGAGATCCTTTGTTCCGTTATATGCAGCCGGGGAGGGTTTTGGCGTCCCGCCGAATAGCCCCATATTGATGGTTTGGGACGCGCCCTGGCCGGTTAGGTCCGTGAGTCCGCTAAATTGGGTGAGAATCGAAATCACCCCGTTCTTGATGCGTGGAGTAATAATAATAAGCTTTAGAATATTCGCGCTGGATCCTAGCGCGGCGCCAATCGCGTCGTTCGTACAGGTTCCTGCTCCAGTGGCTGGGATCGTCAGATCTGTGAATCGCTGAACCTGCTCGAACTTGCACTGGGCGCTGCAGCCGTCGAGGTTGACGAGGTTGCCATCGTCGCACTCCTCGCCCGCTTTGCGCGTGCCGTCGCCGCAGCCGACCGGAGGCGTCATGTCGACGCCGGCCAGGTCGAGCACGGGTGGTGGCGGCAGGTCTACAGTTGCGCCGTCGAGTGGCTGTGCTCCATCGAGCTGCGCTGCGGCGTCCGTCATAAACTGGTCGAAGCCGGCGAGGTCGTGGTTGATGTTCATGGCCATGTCGCCCTTGTTTTTCGGGCCGGTCGACGAGTTACACGCCGCGGCTCCGAAAATCATGACTGCCAAAGCAATAGTACGTTTCATTCCGTGCTCCCGTTTTGGAAAATTCAAGACTTGCTATGAATGGGT
>JBBQIO010000197.1:0-6761 GCA_038325015.1 Polyangia bacterium | reverse complement strand
GAGCGCGCCCTGTTTGCTGTTGTCGCGCGCAGCCAGGATGTTGGTCAGGTTGAAGAACGCCACGTCCTGGTTGGTGCCGGCGGGCGCGCGGGTTCCGGCCAGCACCTGATCGATGCCCACCATCGCCAGCTTGGCCACCGGCGCGCCCTGGGCGTTGGTGACGTTGGCGGCCGTCGCTGCCGACCGATCGTCGATGAATCTGTGGTAGTCGCCGCCCGTACCGTGGGCGTAGATAACGACGGGCCAGCCGGTTGGCGGTGCGTCGCCGTCGGGCAGGGAGATGGCCAGCCGCATCGTCTCCATGCGCGTTGGGTGGGGATTGCCGGACGCGTCCAGATTGATCTGGCCGCCGCTGTTGCTGTACGGCGGCAACCCGGTCTGATAATTCGCGCCCGTGTAGGTTGCTTCGTAGAGCTGATTGTCGCCGGTCACGCCGGGGCCAACGGAGCTCAGGTTGTCGAGCGTCGGCGCCGCGAGTTCGGCGTAGACCGACTGCCGAATCTTAGTCATCAGCGCACCGATCTGGACGGTCGTGAAGACGGTGCCGTTGACCACGTGGCCGGGCAAGGAGGGATTGGTGGCCAGCCACGACTTGAGCGGCGCGTACGCCTTGGCCGCGGCGACAATCGCCGGATCTTTGGACGCCGCTGCATTTTTTTGCATTGCAGCAACGAAGTCGACGTCGGCCACGACCCGCTCGTGCGCCGCGCCCTTGACCGCGTCGGTGATGACCGCTGCATAGGTGGTGCTGCCGCGCAGCGGTCGTCCGGGAAACGGCAAGAGCGCGACCCAGTGCGGCCCGATGTAATCGTAGCCGGTCGAGACGAAATGGGCGAGGACAGGCGAGCGTTTTCCGTAGTCCGGCGAGCTCGGCGTCACATCGACGATGAACGCGCTGGCGCCAGGGAGTATCGAGTCCTCTGCCGTGGCCGGCAGGGTCGCCGGATCGAGGTCGCCGGTGAAGCGAAAATAGGCCGCCGCGCTGGTGCCGTAGCCGCGCTGCACGCCGGCGATGACTTCGAGGTAGCGCGCCTGCTGCGTCGGCCCTTCGAGACCGGGCACGCGCGGCATCAGCGAAAAGTCGATTAGCCCCGACGGCAGCGTGCGCACGTCGTTGGGAAATGGCAGACGATAAAAATCGGTCTGGTCGCTCGCCTGCAGAACCGGGCTCGGCGTCGGCCGCGGCTGATGCAGGTCGTGGATCGAGGTGATCGTACCGCCCGTATTGCAGCCGGCAATCGCCAAGGTGGCGGCGAACAGAAGCGCGATTCGAGGACGGGTGATGCGATGGGAGTCGTACACGGCGGCAGACTTGCACCGGAGCAGCAGCACGTCAATCGGCCGAGCTCGATCTTCTCGGGATTAGACGCGCGCTTGCCGGCTGGAGCGAACGAACGTCGGCTGACTGGTGTCGAGCGTCTCGGAGAAGCCGCTGCGCCGCACCACCGACTGCCACATCGCCGGCTGATACACATCGCCCGCCAAGAGCGACGTAATGACCGCGCAGATGGTCGGGTTCTGTGCTGACGCCAGCAGCACCTTGCGCAGGTTGTGCGAATAGAACTCGTGGACCAAATTCTTGAACAGGTCCATGCCGACCAGGCAGTCGGTCTGGTAGGGCGCGAAGCGTTCGGGGCCAAAATCGCCGTCGGTGAGCGCGGCGTCGGCGTGGCGTGCGGCGAAGCGTGCACCGTTGACCGCCAACAACACGCCGGTCGAAAACAGCGGGTCGACGAAGGCTGCGGCGTCGCCCACCATGAGCACGCGCTCGCCGTAAAATTTCTCTGAGCGATAGGACCAGTTGGCCTGCGCACCGACTTCGAGAACCCGTTCGGCGCCGGCCAACGTGCGCCGCAAATAGGGCAACGCCGCGACCGCTTCGTCCATCATGTCGGCCGGCGCCGCGCCGCGCCGCGCTCGCGAATAGGACTTTTCAAACACCAGCCCGCATGACGTGTCGCCGTCCTTGAAGGGGATCAGCCACCACCATCCGCCGTCGAACAGGCCGATGATGATGTTGCCCTCCTTGCTGCCTTCGGGGCGAGCGACGTTGCGATACATCGAATGAACGGCGACGTTGGTGGTGACCCGGTCGTCGTGGACCTTGAGCTGACGACGCCCGGCGAGCAGCGCGTCGCGACCGGTGGCATCGACGAACAGCTGCGCGGTGTGCTCATGGCTGCCCGCGGCGTCGGTCGTCACGACGCGCACTCCGTCGGCGCTGACCTGCACATCGGAGACTGCAGTCTCCTCACGCACGTCCGCGCCGAGCTCGCGCGCGCGGTCGAGCAGGAGCTTGTCGAAATCGGCGCGCTTGACCTGAAACGCATACGGTCGCCCGGGGCGAATTGCGGTGTCGAAGTAATAGGTGAACTCGGTGCCCGACTCTTCATGCACGAACTGCGCGCCGGGCTTGTGCATGTAGCGCATGTCGAGCTGCTCGAGGACGCCGAGCTCTTTCCAGATGTCGTTGGAAAAGGGCAGCATCGATTCGCCGATGTGAAAGCGCGGAAAGCGCTCGCGCTCGAGCACCAGAACTGCCCGCCCCTGTTGACGCAAAAAATTGGCGGTCGACGAGCCGGCGGGCCCGCCGCCGGCGACGATGACATCAAAGTCGTATTTCATTTCCGGCAGTGCTCCTTGATGCCGCGAATAGCGTTCGATGGTCTCGGCGTCAAGCCAGGCCGTTAGGCCTCGTCGATGTCGGCTAAAAAGCGCTTGAGCTGCCCCTCGACCATCAGATTTCGCTCGCGCGCGTCGAAGCGATTCTGGCGATAGCCGCTCTGGATCTCGTCGAACTTGCCGCGCTCGGTGTTGATGCGCTCGCGCAGGCGACCAATCTTGGCGCTGATCTCCTTTTGGTTGCGCACGAAAAACGCGATCAGCGATGCGCCGGTGGCGGCGGTCAAGAGGATGCCTATCGGGCCGCCCAGCGCCCAACGGAGGGCCAGGCGTAGCGCGACCACCGAGGCGGCACCGAAGGCGACGTTCTTGAGCCCCTTTTGGCCGGAGATGGCGTCCTTGGCCATGGCCACCGTCTGTCCCGAGGCGAAGATCAGCGCGATGAAGGTCGCGCGCCGGCTCTTCCAGCCGCGCTCGTAATATTCTTTGATGCAAAGTCGCAGGTAGTCGTCGAAGGTGTCGTAGGCAGCGGCGTGCTCGTCGGGCTGTTGGGCGTCGGTCGTGGGCATCATGAAAAGCGTAACACGCGACGCGTTGAAATGCTTTCCGCCCGGCCGCACACTACGGGCCCATGGACGCGATTCAGCGCAGCGTTTGTCGTCGGTTCGCGCTGCTGCTGCTGCTGACGTTCGCGCTGCTCGTGCCGCGGCTGTCGAACGCCAAGCCGGGGCCGCTGCAGGCGCTCGAGCGCGCGCTCGATCACGGCCAGTATGCCGAGGTTCCGAGGCTGGCGCAGGCGCTCCCCGGCGCACTCCGCTCAGCGGGCGAGGCGCTGGCCGGCGAGGCGCTCTTGCGTCAGGGCCGCTATGTCGAGTGCGAAACCCTGCTCGATGCGACCTTGGCCCGCGACGATCATGCGTTCAGCGCGCGGGCGGTGCTCGGCCGACTGTACGCGCTGACCGGGCGGGAGGACCTGGCCACCGCCGTCTGGAATCGCTTCTTCGACGACTACGAGCAGGGCACGCTGGACAAAAAAAATGCCCACGATCTGCGGCTCGTCGCCGAGGCCGCGGCCGGTCTTTTGGCCTGGCAGGACGCCAACGACACCTTTCGCGACGCGGTCAACGCCGATCCCAACGGCGTCGATGGCGCGCATGCGAACCTGGCGTGGGCGGCGCTGTTCTTGGAGAAGTACGACGCCGCGCACGCCGAGGTCTCGATCAACGAGGCGCTGCGCGTGCTGCCGGACGACGCCGAGGCTCACGCGCTGTACGGCTGGGTCAAGCTCGAGCAGAGCTACGACGTCCCCGCTGCCGAGGCCGAGGCCCGACGCGCGCTGACCGTCAACCCGCACTGCGCCGGCGCGCTTCACCTTTTGGCCACCACCCTGCTCGATTCGGGCGATCCGGCGGCAGCGCTTGCGCTCAGTGCGCGTGCATTAGCAGTCAACCCCAACGATTGGCGAGCGCACGCCATCACGGCCGCGGTGCATTTATTGGCCGACGACCACCCGGGCTACGAAGCGGAGCGCGCCAAGGTGGTGCAGGTCAATCCGCATGCGTCGCGCTTTTTTCACGAGGTCGCCGAGTTTTTCGTGCGTGCGCATCGCTATCCCGAAGCCGGCATGCTCGAACGCGAGGCCATCGAGGCCGACGGCACCGACGTCGTAGCCGAGGCGGCGCTGGGCTCGAATCTCTTGCGCATGGGCGACGAAAACGAGGGGCTCGATCATCTGCGCCACGCCTGGCAGCACGACCATTACAACGTGCGCAGCTACAATCTTCTCAATTTATATGAAGAGATTCTGCCGGGCGCCTACGACATGGTCGACGGCCGGACGTCACCTTTGCGCTTTCGCCTGCCGAAGGCCGAAGAGGCGCGTCTCCGGCCGCCGCTCGAAGCGCTGGTGGGTCGGGAGTGGCCCGAGCTGGTCCGGCGCTACGGCTTTACGCCCAAGGGTCCGCTCACGCTGGAGCTCTTCACCGACCCGCGCCACTACGCGGTGCGCACCGTCGGGCTGCCCGGCTTGGAGGCGCTCGGGGTGACGTTCGGGCGCGTTGTGACTGGGCTGGCGCCGAACGGCAAGTTCAACTGGAACATGATGGTGTGGCACGAGCTGGCGCATATTTTCGCGCTGCAGCTTTCGGCCTATCGCGTGCCGCGTTGGTTTACCGAAGGGCTCTCCGAGTGGGAAACGGCAAAGGCCAATCCGACCTGGACGCGGCGCACGCATGCCGAGTTGGCGCGCGCGCTTTACGACGGCACCCTGTTGCCGCTGTCGCGGCTCGACCTGGGCTTTCAGCGGGCGCGCGATACGGCCCACATCGTCGTCGCGTATCACGAGGCTGCCGAGGCGGTGGCGTTCTTCATCGCGCGCTTCGGCTTCCCAGCGGTTGTCGAATGTCTGCGGCAATACGCCAAGGGGGCGACCAGTGCGGTCGTGCTGCCGCGCGTGACCGGCATGTCGCTCGATGCGCTCGACGCGGCGTTTCGCCAAGAGCTCGGCGTCAAGCTGGCCCGCTACAAAGGGACGGTGTTCATACGGTCGAGCGATTTCTCCGATACGGAGACTCTGGATGCACAAGGCGCTGCGCATCCCGATGACGGCCGAGTCGCAGGCTTGCGCGCTGAGGCCGCGCTGGCGCACGGGCAGGGCGCTCGGGCCGAGCAGATCTTGGCGCGTCCGCTGGCCTCACCGAGCCCGGATCCGATGGTGCTCTTGGCCGCGGTCGACGTCGCGCTGGCCCACAAAGATCGCGCCGCCGCCGAGCGAAAATTGCGCGCCATGCTGGCCGGCGGCATGGACGGCTACGACGTGCGGCTGCGACTCGGTCAGATCGCCCTGGTCGCCGCGCGCGACGCCAAGCCATCGCCGGCACCTATGCTCGTGTCGGAGGCCGAAACCGAGCTGCGCGCCGCGCAGGCCCTCGACCCGGATCGGCCCGAGCCGTCGATCTTTTTGCTCAAGCTGTGGGGCGATGCACCGGGCCAGCAGACGTTGGCGCAAAAGGAGCTGCAGACGCTCGCCACCGTCGACGTTATGGATGCGAGCTGGTGCGAGCGCTTGGTGGCGCTCGACGTCGCGCACGGCCAGTGGCAGGACGCGCTGACTGCAGCCGACGCCGGTTTGGCGATCCAACTCGACAGCGTCACGCTCAGCCTGGCGCGGGCACATGCCCTGGCCGCCCTGGGTAAAAAAGACTTGGCTAAGGCCGCGATTGCTGCAGTGCACACATTTTCGGAGCTGACCGACCCGCAGCGCAGCGAGCTAACCCGAGTCGAAAAGCTGATCAGCCAAATCGACCGTCACTAAGCCTGGCAGCTAACGCGCGAGGAGCTTGGTCGCCGCGGCGAGCACTTCGTTGAGTCGGAGTGGCTTGTCCAGGAACACATCGGCGCCGGCATCCATCGCGGCCTCGCGCGCCGCTGGACCGCCCGCCGACAGCGCGATGACTGGCGTCCGATGCGCTCGCTCGTTGGCACGCAGATGGCGCAGAAAGGACGCGCCGTCCATGACCGGCATGTAGACGTCCAAGATGATGAGGTCGGGCGAGCCTGCGTTCAGGCGCTCCAGCGCCAACTGCCCGTCGCCGACGACGTCGAACGTGAACGCGACGCGACCACCCATCTCGCGGCGTGCCGCGCCATCAAGACCGTCGGTAATGAGCTCGGCGACGTGCGGGTTGTCTTCTACGAGCAGGACGCGGACCACGCGCGGTGGGTCGTTCGACACGACGGACATGATTAGCGTTTTACTCCTCGGCCCCGTCGAGAGCAAGCGCGGTAGCGGCCGCTGGCAGGCGAATCGTGAAGGTCGTGCCACCGCCACCGCCGACCCCGGCAACCCGGCTCTGCACGTCGAGCGTGCCGCCGTGCTCGACGACGATCTGGTGCGTGAGCGCCAATCCGAGACCGGTCCCGCCACTTTTGGTGGTGAAGAACGGATCGAAGATCTTGGTGAGGTGCTCCGCGGGAATGCCGGGCCCGGTGTCGCTGACGTGGAGAAGGAGCTGCGCCGGCGCGCCGTTTGCCGCAGCGAGGCTTTCGGGCCCCACGACTTCGAGCCGCACGCTAAGGCTGCCACCCTCCGGCATCGCTTCGGTGGCGTTGCGCACTAGGTTCAAGAGCGCCTGGCGCAG
>JBBQIO010000196.1:0-6797 GCA_038325015.1 Polyangia bacterium | reverse complement strand
GTGAGCAGGTCCTTGGGATACGCCGTGAGCGCGTGGCTGACAGATGTGGTCGGCACGGTGCTGGTCGTGAGCGTGGTGCCGTCGCCGACGGCGATGATCTCGTGCCAGCCGACTCGGCCTTCATCGGAGGCGTCGTGGTAGTACACCGGCGTCGAGCCGCTGATGGTGTCGCGTCCGCTGGTGAGCCGGCAGGTCAGGCGTGATGTGGGCAGACCTCCCGCGCCGGGAGGGAACCGCAGGGCGGAGGAGCTCACTGCCAGGGTGAGCGTCCGGCTACCGACGCGTAGCGTCAGCTGCCTGGCCAGAGTCATGCAGGCGCGCTGACTCCAGGCCTTCTGTTGCGCGATCGGCAACGACTTGGAGATCGGGTCGCCGGCGAAGGTGAGCTGCTGGGTGGGGATCTCGGCCCGGTCGGTCACATGGTCGATCAGCACCCGGCTGGCGCCGACGCGCAAGGCGCTGAAACTGTTAACCGTGAAGTTGCCGAGCGGGTGTGCAGATGCGGCGCCGGTCGGGAGCAGCAGCAGGAGCAGGACTGCTCCGACGGCAACCGCGACCGCACGCTTCACCTCAGCTACTGAGGTGCTGCAAGAGTCTTTTGGCCTGCGGCGCTTCTAAAGGCGAGAAATGTTCATTGAACTTCAACGCCTGCCTCAGGTCGGCGATGGCCGCCGTCTTCATCCCGAGATCACTCTCGATGACACCACGGTGGAAATGGAAAAGCGCGCTCTTCGTCCCGATCCGCAACGACGCCGTCGCGTGCGCGAGCGCTTCCTTGTCGCGTCCGTTGACGTGCAGAGCCCAGCCGTACGCGTCTTCGACCAACGTGCTGTGACGACGCGCGTACTCGGCCGACGCCGACTTCATCCCCCCGGAGTGGTCACCGTGATCGGCCTGAAAGAGCGAGAGCTCCAGGTCCACGTTCACGCCTTGCGCCTGGAAGATTTTCTCTTCGTCCAACACCAACTGGTATTGCGCCTTCGCCTCTTTTGTACGGCCCAGCGATGTGAGGTAGTCGCCGTACTCGATCACGTACTGCGGCAGGGGCAGTCGGTTGACGACCGCTTCGTAGTCGCGGATCGCGTCGTCTATCTTGCCTTGCGCGGCCTCGACCTTCGCCAAACCCTCAAGCGGTGGGACGTAGTCGGGATCAAGCGCGACGCCCTGGCGGTAGTACTTCTCAGCGGCGGCCAGGTCGTTGCCGTAGTTCCAGCTCAGCTCGCCCAGGTAGTACGCAGCGAAGGCGCTGTCCGAAGCCGAACCTGAGTCGTTGAGCCCGAGTTGTAGATCCTTGTTCGCCTTCGGGATGTTGCCGCGCAGTTCGAAGGCGTAAGACAACCGGCTAAACGACGACAGGCTCGGTCTGAGCCGGTCCATCCTGGTGAACGACGCGAGGGCCTCGCTGTAGCGACCGAGCTCGTCGAGCGCGTCACCGCGCACGCCGTACGTCGTAGAGTTGTACGGGTCGATCTTCAGCGACTCGTCCGCCAGCTCAAGCGCCCCCGCAAAATCGTGCCGGGCCGCCTTCACCGTCGCCTCCACGGTCAGCGCGAGGAAGTTGCTGTTCGGATAAATCTTGAACGACTGCGCCAGCGCCCCGTCAGCCTTCGGGTAGTACGTCGGGTCGGCCGTGATCCGGCCCTCCTGAACGTAATCCGCGGCGAGCCCAGCCCACGCCGTCCAGTTACCCGGCACCTCTTTGAGCTGGGCCTGCTGCTTGCTGATGTCAGCTGCGACGGGATCGAGCTGGCTCGACGCGACCGTCCCCTTCGCCGGATCAGTTGCCGACGTTGAGTAGCCGGCCCTGCCGGCATCGCTCGACGGGCTCGATGGCGTACCCCCGGCGATACCTACGATGAGCAGCACGACGGCGACCAGGACGACCACTGCCGCCCCGGCAATCAGCTGCTTTCCGCTCTAACGCAACATAAATCCTCCGGCTCTCAGCGGAAATTCACAGGGTTTCCTGAGCGTGTTCTCAGCGGGGGCTGGTGCTGCAGCCGAACTTTATGTCATGGTGTGACCGACATCTAACGTTCGGTGAATTCGTGGAGCGGGATGTGGACCTAGTCGGGGTCGACCCTCGACGGGCCTTGGCGACCGAGACGGGGGCTGGAAGCCGCACAGCTGTGGGTTCGCGCCGGTAAGGCCGGCTTCAGCAACAGTTCGCCCGATGGGCTCGGCATGGACCCGATTCGTGGTTGGCCCACACTTAGGAGGATCAATGTTATTGGACGACGTCTCATACGCCGTTGACGCATCGGCAGCAGAAGCACCGACGCGTCGAGCAGTGTTCACCAAACGGAGGAAAATCGCGGCCGGTCTAGCAGCAGTCATGGCCGTCGGGGCAGCCCCTTTGCTGTTCGCCCCCGGCACCGCCCTGGCGTCGAGTCACCGCGAGGCTCCGCTGATCGCCGGCCTTCCGCAGCTTGACAACACAGACGTCTACGCGTTCCGAAGCCCGGAGAACGACGGCAGCGTCACGCTGCTAGCGAACTGGATCCCCTTCGAGGAGCCTTCGGGCGGGCCGAACTTTTACCCGTTCTCAACCCGCGCCGGGTACGACATCAATATCGACAACAACGGCGACGGTAAGCCCGACCTGACGTACCGGTGGACGTTCGGCAGCTCGTATCAAAACACCAATACGTTCTTGTACAACACCGGTGTCGTTAGAAACATCACCGACTCGACCCTGAATTTCCGGCAAGTCTACAATTTACGGGTCTACAAGTTCGACGCCGCGGGTCACCACGATGGCGGCACGCTGCTCGCGTACCACGCCCCAGTGGCCCCGTCGAACGTCGGCATCGCGTCGATGCCGAACTACGGCCAGCTGCGTACCCAGTCGATTAAGCCGCTGAGCGGTGCCAGTAAGTCGTTCGCCGGCCAGTCTGACGACCCGTTCTTCCTCGACCTGCGCGTCTTCGACCTGCTCTACGGTGGCAACCAGGGCGGTCACGGTTTCAGCGAGCTGGGTAACGACACGTTGAAGAACTACAGCGTCAACACCGTCGGCCTTCAGGTTCCGCGGGCCATCCTCGCGCTGAACCACAACCCCAGCCGCAACCCGGTCATTGGGGTGTGGAGCGCCACCGTAGCGTTCGACTCGACCGGTCGGGGTGCGCAGGTCAGCCGACTTGGTAACCCGCTCGTGAACGAGGTCGTCGTCCCCGTCCAGTACAAGGACGCGTTTAACTCGCTGACCCCGTACCAGGACCACACCATCGCTCCGGTCGTCAACAAGGTCCTGCACCCTGAGGTCCCCATGCTGGTGCAGTCCATCTACGGGGTCCCGGCTCCTGCCGGATCGCGTAACGACCTGTTCGAGGTCTTCCTGACCGGTATCGCCAAGGCGGCAAAGACTGCGACGGGCGGTGCAGCTCCGATTCAGACGGACCTGAACTCGCAGCTCATGAACAGGGACGTCGTGGCAAGCCAGTTCGTTCCGGCTGAGGAACTCCGACTAAACGTCGAGACCCCACCGCACAGCAACCCGAACCGGTTAGGTGTCATCGGCGGCGATACTCAGGGCTTCCCGAACGGACGGCGCCTGACCGACGATGTCGTCGACATCGAGCTGCAGGCCCTCGAAGGTGCGCTGCCGCCGTACGCCAACGGCAACACCACTAGCGACGCGGTAAACGCGAACGACAAGTCCTTCCTTTCGGCCTTCCCGTACACGGCTCTGCCCGACCCCGGCTCGGCAACGCACTAATTCACCAAACCGAAGGGGAGTGAACCTAAAAACAGGTTCACTCCCCTTCGTTCGTCTCCGGGGAGGATCACCATCCGGCGCACGCACCTCGTCGCAGTGCTCGGCACCGTAGCAACGGCGCCGCTGCTGATTAGCTGCGGGAACGGCAGCCCGAGACAGACAGCGGCAGCGACGGCGGCCACAGCGCAGGCGGTGCCTTCCACCCCATTGCCGCAACCTACGCAGCCGCCGGCGCTGGAGACCCCGCCATCGATACCGACACCGTCGGCGAGTCCACCCCAACGAGCAGCGGATACGATCCCGCCGGCAGCTGCGAAGCTGCTGCTCTCGATCGATGGCACCGGAGCCAAGAAGACACAGACATTTACCGTTTCTGGGCCGTGGTCCTTACTTTGGAGTTACAGCTGCAACGATCCTGTCACCCTGATTAACTTCCAGATCTTTCCGATCAACCAAAACGCGTCCGTCGATACCTACCCAGTGAACGAGCTCACCGCAAGCGGCCGCGGCACGACGCCCTACACGCAGACCGGGACCTTTTACCTGCAGATCTCGACGGACTGCACCTGGCGTATACGCGTGACCGGCTAGCTGCGGAGACGGTCGCATCAGGACTCTGAGATGGGACATCGAAGCCGCTTCCTCGCGGCCGGTCCCGTCAGTCAGTCAAGTGCCGGTCACAAGATCGCTAGTTCCGGCGTTGGCGTCTCGGGATCGAGGCATCGATGCTCAGGGCGATGATAGTCGCGCCGAAGATCGCGTCGACTTTGATGTTGAACCGGCATGCGTAACTCGTAGATTCGGCGGTAAATGGCATCGACGCCGTCACGCGAACGCCGACGGCGTTTGATCGATCCGTTCCTGGCCAAGGTCGAGGAGCTGGTCGAGAGCTCGGAAGGCAAGATTCGGGCTGACAAGGTGCATGAACGGCTGCTGGCTATGGGTTTTAACGGCGATGAACGCACCTCGCGCCGGGCCGTCGCTGAAATCAAAGTCGGGTGGCGGGACGGAAATCGACGGCGTTATCGGCCGTGGAGCCCGGAGCCGGGAATGTAGCTTCAGATCGACTGGGGTGAAGGCCCACCGGATCGGCGGCCGCCGGACGCAGCTGTTCTGTTGCTGGCTGGCCCGGTCACGGTTTCGGGTGGTGATCATGCTGGCAACGCCCTCTTTTTTCGAATCGACCTGGCCGTTAACCATCCAAAAATCAAGTACTCGGTGCTTGCCGTGCAGGTCGCCGTATTTTCGCCCACTTCGAAGGCCAAGCGCGATCGAGGCGCTCGCCGTGGGGAGCGCTTAAGCCTGCTGGGACCTGCTGCTGCCCGCCTCGCCGCAAGCCCGCTGGTGATCTTTACCATGCAATTGAGCAGTGAAGTCGCCAACGAGCAGTATGAACCGCCCCGGGATGTCTGGAAACTCCGGAATCACCGGGGTGGTTCAGTAAGCAGCCCGCGGCCTGAGCATCGTCGTAGTTGATGGTGCCCTGTGCCTTCGGCGGGGTTCTCAGCGACGTCTTGGTTCAACAGTTCATTCAGGACCCCACTGACATGAGAGTCCCCGGTATGGACCTGTCACAACGCGAGCCTTGATCTGCGCCCTACGATGGCTAGCTATGTGGACTAGGGCCCGGATCGCGACCGGAACGTCGGTCCTGACTTGCTTAACTCTGGTTCTGATGGCTGCCTGCGGCGGGTCGTCTTCACGGCATGTGACAACCGCCGTCGCGTGCCGCACGGTCGTCGCGGACCTTCACAAAGTGGCGTCCGCCCTCCACACAGTGAGCACCAATCCGAAGGCGTTTCCGGTCACGGCGGCCAGCCTTGCCCAGGCTTTGACCACCGACGTCAAGGACCTCCCCAAGGGAACATTGCAGGCGGCCGTTCAAGACATTGCGCGACACGTGAATAACGTTGGGAAGTCGCTGGGAGGGGGACGGCCGCCGAGTTCTGCGGATGCGCTTGTTCTCGGAGTGGACGCTCAGAAAATCGACGCGGTGTGCCGAGATGCAGGAGTTTCGTCCACGACTAAATAGCCCATTTGAGCCCCGTAAGACCTTTGCAGGAGGCGCGGTAGCGAACTGCCAGCCGTGGTCGCCCTCGTTCGCTTTCCGCTGCCTGTGAACCGCCGCCGGCTAATGAAGACAGGATGAGGTCTATGCACTTCTCGCCACGCCGGGTGATTCTCATGTTTCTTGTTGTGCCGCGGGGGCGGGCTTGAAGCTGGTTCTGCGAAAAAGCTGCTGCCCTCGGCGCATCGCCCAGAGAACGCCCCGCGACGAGCGAGGGCTACGACGGCTTGCCCGTGGCGATTCTCTTTGGCTCGTTTTCGACCGTAGAAGGTCTTGGTCGCTGGGCTGCGCTGGAGGCTGATGGCCGCGGAAGTGTGTAAGACGCTTTGGAGATGGCGGTTGTAGCGTCGTCGCTTGCGCCGGCAAGAAAACTGGTCTCCCGCTAGTCGTTTTGCCCGTTCTAACTGCGGCGTTCCTGATCCCCACTTAAGGACCGACCCTTCGGGACCGCAAGTCGCAAGTGACTGATTAGTTGATCTATGGTGGGCCAAGCATCAGACGGTCAGCGACCCGCAGCACGTTGCGGCCGCCGCGTCGCCCGGACCGCACGACAGCCCAGACGATCAGAATGGGGTCAATCTCGACGAGCTGCTTGCCTTTGAGCACGGTGCAGCGGCTTTCAAACCGCGAAGCCATGACATCCGCCAATGAAGCCCGCAGCCTTTTCCGCCTCTCTCAGCGATACCCCGTCGGGGATCCACTAGATGGCTGGGTGCTGCGACACGAGTTGGGCTGCGCAATCATGAGTTGTTTTCTACACGTTTGCGAGGTTGTCAGGTTTTATCCTCGGCGCTTGAGCTTGGATTAGGGCAAATTGTTCGGGCGGCACGAGGGCGGGTCTGGCGGCACCGCTTCGTCCGGTGGGTCTTCTTTGGGAACTTAGTCGTTCCGTCGAAAATTGCGGCTTAGTGTGTGGCTGGTGGTTCACATCGGTAATGAGCGCGGCTCCCGGCGGCCGGCTGCCGTCGATTCCGAGGTCGAGTCGTTGATCGGAGTCTGGGGGAGCGAGCG
>JBBQIO010000195.1:0-6837 GCA_038325015.1 Polyangia bacterium | reverse complement strand
CTTTTGCGCATCGGCGCTCTGGCCGTTGGCCACTTGTGCGCGCGACAGCGTCATGAGCGTCTGAAAATTCTCCTCGCCCATGCCCGGTGCGCTGACCGCCTTGTGCGCCCACACCAGCGCCTCGGGGAGGTTGATCTTGTTGGCCACGCAGTAGTCGGCGGCGCCGCGTAGCGCCTGCCACGACAGGCCCGGGCCAGAGCGCAGCTCACGGCGCATGCTCTGGACCCACAAGGCCTGCACGTTGTCGACGGTGACGGCGAGCGGAACCTGCAACAGCTCCCACGCGAGCACGAGCGTGGCGCGGTTGGGCTCGCGCTCGGTAAATTCGTAGGTGAGCCACTCGTGGTAGGCGCTCGGGGCCGCCTTGGTGGTCACGCGCAGCACGTCCTCTTTGGGGTCGTAGCTGAAGCTTCCCCACGACGTGGAGTTCCCGGAAAAGATCACCGTCCAGGCGGTGGCGCCGGGGATCATGTGGACGCCGTAGCGACCGGCCGGCAAAAGCTGCCCCTGAATCTTGATCGCCTGCGACGTCGTAAAGACCGTGTTCTCGTTGGCACCGGCGCGCCACGGACAGTGCGAGCAGTCGTTGAAGCCGAGATCCGACAGGCCGTAGGGCACCACGCTGCCCCAGATCTTGCCGCGGCGATCGTCCTTGCCGCGTACTACGCGCGGGCTTGAATATTCTACGCTCACGGTTACCGGGCCGATTTGCTGCGTGACCGTCGACCGTTGATTGTCGCCGTCCGGCGGCAGCGTGATCTGCGCGGATGCAACGCGGCTCATGGCAAGTAGGCCGATGGCAATCAGACTGGGCGTCAAACGCGGGCGAAAGCGATTCGAAGACATGGCAGGAGCTCCTGGGCCGGAGGGATTGGCGGTGGCTGAGCAACGAAGCTGCGCCGCAGGTTTATTCCCGGTGGAGCATTTTCCGTCAATTCGATGATCAGCGCCGGGCTGCGCCGAGACGCGGCCGCTCATCCGCCAGCTTCACCGATGCCACGACCCACGGTGACGGGACTCCCGCGCCTCGCCCGAGCGACGTCAGTGGTGCGGCAGGAGAGGTTTGCTAGTCCCAGTGGCAACGCAAAGATGGGACAATATGCGTCTAGCGGGGCATCCTGGCCGCCCGAAGCGGCGCCGGCTAGCTGCCGGACGAGCCGTACGACAGCCGCCCGTTGGCTGCTGGGCGCCGCGCTCTCGTGGTCAAGTGAGGCTCCGCACATCCACTCGCTCCCACAGCGCCGACCACCATGCCCGATGGCTGGTACATGCATGCGCGATCACCGCCCAGACGCTTGGCGGCAAATGCCGCCGTGTCTGCGTGCTCGAACAGAGACCACAGCGAACAATCGCTGCTCGCGACCGCTGCCCACACGCCGATGCTGACCGTCGCCGACACACCGACTGGCCGGATTTGCCGGACCTGCGTGAGGATTCGGTTGGCGCAATTCATTCCATCGTCGACGGTGGCATGCGGCAGCAGGATCACGAACTCGTCCCCCCCGTAGCGCACTGCAACGTCCGTCTCGCGCGCGCCCTCGTGCACAATCCTGCCAATTGCCGCCAGAACTGCGCTTCCAGTCGCGTGGCCGTGCGTGTCATTGATCGTTTTAAGCCCGTCCACGTCGATGATGATCATGGCCACCGAAGTACCGTGACGCTCGCCGCGCGCCTGCTCCATGGCGATTCGCTCCTGCAATAGCCGTAGATTGCCCAGGCCGGTGAGCTCATCGACAAAAGCGTCATTCCGCAGCCGCTCGCGATCCGTGAGGTGGTGCATCGATTGGTCGATCCGGGCCAGCAGCTCGCCCGCCAAGAAGGGCTTTGAGAGGAAATCGAGCTGGCCCAGCTTAAGCCCACGCACGCGGGCCATCAGCTCGTTGGACGCCGAGAGGAAAAGGATCGGCACTTGGGATGTGACTGGATCGCCGCGTAGCTTCGCGGCGACCGCGAAGCCGTCCAGCTCGGGCATGCCCACGTCGAGCACGATGAGATCAGGTGGTCGATCTCGCGCACTGTCGATGGCGGTGGCGCCATTGGGGGCCGGCTCCACCGCGTACCCCTCCGCGCTCAGAGCCTGCACCAGCGATGCGCAGATGTCGTCGTCGTCGTCGACAACCAGGATCCGTCTTTGGCGGCCAGCTCGGTTGGTTACGTCGGTTTTTTCCTCGACTGGGCGGCCAGTCCGGCCAGGCTTGAGATGCCTCTCGTCGGCCGCCAACCGTGCGGAGTCTGCGCCGGCTGCGCGGAGCCGCAGCCCTTCGAGCAGTTGGGCGGCCATGCGCCCTATCAGCATTGCCGTCGCGACCTCCGCTGAGCCTGGGCGGCGCTGCACCGAAGACCGTGCGATCAACACGCCCAGTTGATGGTTGCCGGCGGTAAGTGGCACGACGACAATCGAGCGGAGGTCTGACGGCAAGAGCATCTTGACCCGAGCCAAAAGCGGGTCTTCCTGAACATCCTCGATGGCCATCACCGTTTGGAGCTGCAGCGACGCGGTGATCTCCGGGTAGCGCGCTAGATCGATCGGCCAGTCGAGCAGCAAAGGCGCCTCGGTCGAAAACGTTACGCGCGGGATACCGTCGGTGAGAATACACGAGCCGCGTTCCCCGAGCAGGGTTGCGATGGACTCCGTGGCGGTTCGGAGAAGCGTGCGCTCGTCCGCCTGACCAGCGATCGCCAATAAGTGAAGTAGGTGGTCGGGGTACACAAGGACTGGTTCCAAAGGGCACCTCACACATGGGCCCTGCGCTGCAAGGGCGGCTCCAACTCCTAATCTCACATCTGAACTGGCCTGTGGCCGCTGCCAGGCGCGGCCGCAGAAGGTCAACACAGCTGAGCTGTGAGGCTATGACAAGTTGGTCCAGAATATGAAAGGGCCTTGCTCATGCTGCATCGATTTCTGCACGAGCATCGCCTCGAGATCCTGCAACGCAGCCGGGATCGAATTTCCGCCGGCGTTTTGCCCCGCCCGACCACCGCCGAGCTCTCCGCCGGCGTCCCCATGCTGCTGGCGCAGATCGAAGACATCCTGCACGGCCAGGAAGACGCGCCCTGCGAAGTGCCGGATGCCCTGGCGGGGCCCGAGAAGGTCGCGTTGAGCTTGAGCGCCGCACACCATGGCCGGCAGCTCCTGGGACTCGGCTTCACGTTGTCTCAGGTCGTGCACGGCTATGGCGCGCTGTGTCAAGTGATCACCGGTCTCCTCGACGAACAGGGTGTGGCTGTCTCGGCGCGCGAGTACCAGATCTTTAACCTGTGCCTCGATAATGCGATCGCCCAAGCGGTCACCGCATATGAGGCCGAGGACGAAACCAACTCCAACCGGAGGGAGGTCGAGCATCTCGGCTCTCTGGCACACGAGCTGCGGAATGCGCTGTGCACAGCGATGACGGTCGCCGATCTGATTGCGACGGGGAAGGTCGCCACCAATGGTCCGACGGCCGGCCGGCTCGGACGCGCTCACATGCGCATGCGGGATCTCATCGACCGATCGCTCGCTGAGGTGCGGTTGCGCGCCGATCTCGTCGAGCCCCACCGCGAGGCGGTGAACATGGCCGAGTTGTTCGATGAAGTCGCGACCACCGCACGCATCCACGCCGAGCGCCGAGAAATTGAGCTAGAGCTGACGGTCGAACCAGCGCTCTGCTGTGTCACCGATCGGCAACTGCTCGTCTCCGCCGTCGGAAACCTGGTTCAGAACGCGATCAAGTACACTCACCCTGGCGGTCGAGTTCGAATGCGTGCATGCGCCGGCGCAGACGGAGTTCACATCGAAGTGGCGGACGAGTGTGGCGGTCTCCCAGAAGAGAAGCTGGCACACCTGTTCGATCCCTATTTCCAGCTCAGCGCGGCTCGATCGGGGATTGGCCTGGGGCTCCCCATCGTCCTCCGTGCAGTGAACGTGATGGGTGGTCGAATCCACGTTCGCAATTTCGAAGGCAAAGGGTGCATCTTCAATATTGAGCTGGGAGCGGGTCTCGATACGCTGAAACCCATGCTCGACCAATCTCGAGTCGAGCCGACGCGGATCGGCCAAACAACCGTTTGACAGGGTCGGGTCCCTCGGCCGTGTCCGCGGGACGTCGCTCGAGAATCACGCTCGTGGCGGCAACATCGGCAGCTCCTGGCACGGCAAGAGTGCGATTGTGGTCGATCCGATTCACATCAAAGAGCGAGTGATGCTTGCGGTCGCCGCGTCGGTATTAAAAGAGGCTTTGTTGGCCGGGCAGGGTGTCGCGGTGCTTTTCCAAGATCAGCTCGATGCCCTGCCGGATGTACTCGGCCACCGGAACCTTGGTCGTCCCCGATAGCTTCTTGAGCAGCTCGTCCTGCTCGGGCGTGATGTACACCGTCGTCGAAACCTTGCGGCGACTCATGATGTCTCAACATAGGTTGCCCTACGGGCATGGTCAAATTGTCCGGCTCGCGCTTGCGCCCGTTTCGGCTATAGTCCGCGCCTCCTCATGCCGGTCGACGCGAGCCTCATCCGAAATTTTTCGATCATCGCCCACATCGACCATGGCAAATCCACGCTGGCCGACCGCATCCTTGAAGCCACGGGTGCGCTCACCGATCGTGAGCGGGTCGATCAATTCCTCGACAAGATGGACCTCGAGCGCGAGCGCGGCATCACCATCAAAGCGCAGTCGGTGCGGCTGAAATACACCGCGAATGACGGTCGTTCCTACGTCATCAACTTGATCGACACACCGGGCCACGTCGACTTCGGTTACGAAGTCTCGCGCGCGCTCGGCGCCTGCGAAGGCGCGCTCCTGGTGGTCGACGCAGCGCAGGGCGTCGAGGCGCAGACCCTGGCCAACGTGTACCTGGCGCTCGATGCCAACCTGACCATCGTGCCGGTGCTCAACAAGATCGACCTGCCGTCGGCCGACATCGACGGGGTCAAAAAGCAGATCGAAGAGGTCATCGGCCTCGACGCGTCCGACGCGCTTTTGGCATCGGCCAAGACCGGTATTGGCATTCACGAGATTCTCGAGGCCGTCGTCACTCGCATGCCGCCGCCGACCGGGAATCCCCTGGCGCCGCTGCAGGCGCTCATTTTCGCCAGCTGGTACGACACCTATAAGGGCGTGATCACGCTCGTCCGGGTGATGCACGGGACCTTGAAAAAGGGCACGCGCATTCGGCTCTTGGCGACGTCCGCCGATTTCGATGTGCTGTCGGTTGGCGCTTTTACGCCGCATCCGGTCGAGCTCGACGAGCTGGCGGCGGGCGAGGTCGGCTTCGTCATCGCCAACTTCAATCATGTTGCGGATACCAAGATTTGCGACACGATCACCGAGGTGGACCGTCCTGCTCCCGCGCTGCCCGGCTTCAAGCTGGTCAAGCCGATGGTCTTCGCCGGCGTGTTTCCGACGGACAACGCGCGCTACACCGATCTGCGCGACGCGCTCGAGAAGTTGCGCCTGAACGACTCGTCGTTCACCTACGACTTCGAGACGTCGCTGGCGCTCGGCTTCGGCTTTCGCTGCGGCTTTCTCGGCCTTTTGCACATGGAGATCGTGCAGGAGCGCCTCGAGCGCGAGTACTCCCTCGATCTCATTGTCACCGCGCCGACGGTGCGTTATCGCGTCGCTCTGAGCTCGGGTACGACCATCGAGATCGACAATCCCGCGGCGCTGCCCGATCCGGGTAAGGTCAAGCACATCGAGGAGCCGATCATCGCGGCGGTGATTCATACGCCGCAGGAGTACGTCGGCAACATCATCACGTTGTGCCAGGACCGGCGCGGCATCCAGACGTCGCTCGACTACGCGGGCGACAATCGCGTCTTGATTCGCTACGACCTGCCGCTGGCCGAGGTGGTGTTCGGCTTCTACGACAAGATGAAAACCGTTTCGCGTGGCTACGCCAGCCTCGACTACGAGATCAAGGAGTACAAAGAGTCGGACCTGGTGCGGCTCGATCTCCTGGTCAACGGCGAGCGCGTCGACGCGCTGTCGATCATCAGCCACCGCGAGCGCTCGTTCAACCGCGCACACGATCTGTGCGTCAAGATGAAGGAGCTGATCCCGCCGCAACAGTTCGAGGTCGCCATTCAGGGGGCGATCGGCACCAAGGTCATCGCGCGCACCACGATCAAGGCGCTGCGCAAGAACGTGACGGCGAAGTGCTACGGCGGCGATATTTCGCGTAAGCGAAAGTTGCTAGAAAAGCAAAAAGAGGGCAAAAAGCGGATGAAGCAGGTCGGCAATGTCGATATCCCTCAAGAGGCCTTCTTGGCCGTCCTCAAGGTCGACTGATGGCCACCTCGGGGCAGGCGGCGCCCAAAAGCTCGGTTCTCCGGCAATCGCGAAAAGACGGAGCCCAGATCCTGCGCGAGGCGCGCGGGCTCTTGAGCCGCTACGAAAAGCGTCTCAACGACCGGGCGTTCGGCGAGGTGCAGGTCGCGATCGATGCCCTGGAGACAGCGCTCGACGGCTCTAGCGTCGAGGCCAATCACGCGGCGACCCGCGAGCTCGACCGCAAGATCGACGAGCATCTGAGCTTCGGCCGCAAGTCGACCACGCGGCAGTATCTGGAATCGATCGGCGGCGCGATCTTTTTCGCCCTGCTGCTGCGGGCCTTTGTGCTCGAGCCGTTCAAGATTCCGTCTGGGTCGATGATTCCGACGCTGCAGGTCGGCGACCACATCTTCGTCAATAAGTTCATTTACGGCGTGCGCGTGCCGTTCACCGACATCAAGTTCGGTAGCTCGATTCGCCGCCCCAAGCGCGGCGAGGTGATCGTCTTCAAGTATCCGCGCGATCCCGACAAGGACTTCATCAAGCGCATCGCCGCGGTCGAGGGCGACGTGGTCGAGGGGCGCGACAA